>JAGVCB010000226.1 GCA_020059445.1 Polynucleobacter sp.
CGACCAATACCCTTCCGTTTTCCAGCGCGGTGAATCGCAATACAGTTCAATTGTTGGTCTTCCTAAAATAGCTGACAAATGAGTCAAGCCCGTATCCACACCGATGGTCATCTTGGCACCAGCCACCAAACCAAAAGCATCCGCAATTGAAAAGGCACTCGGTACAATCGCTTTTGAGCCTACCAAAGAATAAGTCCCAGAAATTTTCCTGGCAATTTGAGTGCTCACTTCTTTCTCTTGATCATTGCCCCAAGGGAGAATCACCTGCATACCCTTGGCGACCAATGTTTTACCTATCGTCACCCAATGATCATCAGACCAGCGCTTTGATTTACCCGCCGTTGCATGAAAACACATCACATAAGGCTTGCTCACATCAAACCCTAGATCAACTCGAGTAGAAGCAAACCCTAATTTGGCAGCATCCACCAAAGACTGAACATAAGCTGAAGGATAAAACCGAGGGGGTGAAGCTGCACGATCGGGTACGGGCAGATCAAGAGCTGAGGCTGTCACCCAACGCGAGCGATCCACTGCGTGACAATGAAACGGCACTTGCACACAATCTGTATAGAACTTACGAGCCCATGGCTCGTAACCAGAAAACTCTGTTTGATTGGCCAAACCAAAGACCGAAGCAGTCGTGTTTGGGTTGGCCAAATGGGTCACCCAGGCTGACTTCAATAAACCCTGGGTTTCTATGATCAAGTCATAGCCAGTAAAGACACCTGACTTAAATTGCTCTTTAAAGGTGATGTATTCCTGAATACTGCGGATGAACTCACCCCGTTTTAAAGCTTTTTTCCAACGACGAAACGCCAAAGGGATGATGTTATTGATACCAGTAACAGAATCACCAGATGTCGAAGTAATGGTCTGCAGAGGCTCTAAAAGCCCCACATAGCCCTCTTCCACCACCCAATCAATTTGAGCTTCTGGGTACTTGGCACGCAGATCCCAAACCACGGGCAAATTGTGCAAAACATCGCCCAAAGACGACAACTTAACGATCAAAATCTTCATAGAGGCATTTTATCCCCTGGATGAGGTTCAGCTTGTCTTTTCTAAGCTTCTTTTCTTTACTTTGATTTCCTCTGAATAACTCCATCCTTTGGAAGTTTCTTTCATGATCAGATGAATCACCTGTTCCGTTTGATTCATGGCATTCACAAGATTTCTGACCTTTTCATGCCCATCCGAATGCGCGATAAAAAATACCCTGATCAAGCTATCAGCATACTTAGGTAATTTGCCAGTTTTTTCCCATTTGGCAACAGCTTGCTCTGTCACACCAAACTGAATACCCAAAGACTTTTGAGATAACAACATAGACTGTCTGATGTATCGGAATTCAGTACCGGTTAAATGAGCCGGCTTCATCGCCAAGGCTTTACATATTGCAATCGTTAACCCAGCTTGATCTTCAATCGACACGACTTTCCCATAAGGACCTTTCTCCAGCTTGAAACCATTGGCCAACCAGATGTTTCGAAGACCACCATCGGTAAAGTGATACATATTTTTCATTTCATTCTCCTAATATCTATGGCAGTCACCACCACGCCCCTTGTTGCACTATCACTCTCAACAGCAACAACAATTGCTAGCTCTCTTCCCGCCACAAATCTTTCCATTCTGCATTTAAGATACCCTGTGACCACGTCAATCTCTGGCTCACGCTTGATCAAACCTCTTTGTAAAACATCAAAAACTAACATCCTCGTAATTTGTCTTTCCTTCATCCTTGACAGGCAATGAAAGGTAAAGCTAATTCGCTTTGAGTCCTTTGCTAATGTATGAATAAGTTTTTCTAGTGCTATTTTTCTGGGCATGTAAAACTATAGAAAGTATAGGTCATAAATAAATGGAAGGGTTATTATTATACTTTTTATAAGAATATGAATGACTTTAAATAACCTAAGCTAACGTCTGTGAAGCGTTAAAATCCTTCCATGAGCACACTTATAGCCCCAGCATGCCCCGCATGCGGCATGGAAAACACCTATCCTGATGGCTGTCACTTCATTTGCCCTGATTGCTCCCACGAATGGTCAGCAATAGCATCTAAAGATGAATCTGAGGAAACCAGGATTCATAAAGATGCCCACGGCAATGTCTTAAATAATGGTGACACTGTCACTCTCATCAAGGACCTGAAAGTGAAAGGCTCATCATTGGTGATCAAGGGTGGCACCAAGATCAAAAACATCCGCCTGGTCGATGGCGACCATGACATCGATTGCAAAGTGGATGGTCAGAGCATGTTGCTCAAGTCTGAGTTTATGAAGAAGGTTTAAAAGAGATGCGTCCAACTTTGGTTCTTTATTGCTGCACTTACTCAAAAGACTTAAAACGAGTCGAACGACTCCTGCATAGCATTGAAAAACACAATAAAGATGCTCTTGATGTTTATATTTCAGTCCCAGCTAAAGATATTGAACTATTTAGCAAAGAACTGAATTCATTTAACTTTCACCTGATCAATGAAGAAGAGATCTTAAAAAAGAATCCGAAAATTGATATGAAACTTCTTTATGAAAAAAGGGGTTGGATTCAACAACAGATCATCAAATCAGAATTTTGGCGTTTAGATATCTCTGACAACTATTTGGTATTAGACTCTGATTGCATATTTTTAAGAGATTTTGGCCTGAATGATTTTATGGCAGAGGATGGGATTCCCTACTCGATCATCAACGAAGGCAAAGAAGTTTTGCAAAGCACCGAAAGATTTGGCCCCTCCTATGCTAGAGCTGGATTTATAAAAGATCGAGCTCCAATCAGAGACATGATGGGCAGAAAAGGCATTGTTTATGACTATGGCTATGCCCCATTCTTATGGAGCAAAAAGGTATGGCAATCACTTGATGAGAACTATCTAAGCCCGAATAAAATGAGCTTTCTAGATGCCGTCTTGAAATGTGACTCCGAATTTACTTGGTATGGTGAGTCACTCATAAAATACAGAGCAATTCCTCTTTATCCAAGAAATGAATTGTTCAAACATTACCAC
>JAGVCB010000020.1 GCA_020059445.1 Polynucleobacter sp.
ACCATCCAAACGAATCGTACCTTCGGCAGCATCATAAAAACGACAAATCAAATTGACCAAGGTGCTCTTGCCAGATCCGCTGTGGCCAACCAAACCAATCATTTCACCTGGAGCAATTTTTAAATTAATTCCCCGTGTAACAGATCGATTGCCATACCTGAAGCCCACATTACTTAACTCTATGAGACCCTCTACTTTTGTAAGCTTGATCGGCTGACTTGGTTCTGGAACGCTGGAAACATGATCCAAAATATCAAAAATACGTTTGGAAGCTGTGGCAGCCTGCTGGGTGAAGGCAACAATGCGGCTCATAGAATCTAAGCGGGTATAAAAACGTCCGATGTAGGCCAAGCAGGCTGTCAACATGCCAACAGTAATAGCATCGTGCGAAATCTGCCAGATACCAAAAGCCCAAACCACCAACAAGCCGATTTCTGTTAACAAAGTAATGGTTGGAGAAAACAAAGCCCAAACCCTATTCACTCGATCATTCACAGCCAAGTTATGTTCATTGGCCAATCTAAAACGGTCAGATTCACGCTCCTCTTGAGCGAAGGCTTTCACCACACGCACACCTGGAATCGTGTCAGCCAATACGCTCGTAACCTCTGACCAGATGCGGTCTATTTTTTCAAAGCCATAACGCAATTTATCTCGCACCACATGAATGGCCCAGCCAATAAATGGCAAAGGTATCAATGTCACCAAAGCCAACCATGGATCGATTGAAATCAATATCACAGCTGTCATCAAAATCATCAAGACATCAGTGGCAAAATCCAAAAGATGCATTGATAAGAACAAGCAAATGCGATCTGATTCTGAACCAATACGGGCCATCAAATCACCGGTTCTTTTGCCACCAAAATATTCCAATGATAACTTCATCAAATGTTGGTAAGTAGTGGTTCGAAGATCAGCACCAATGCGCTCACTCACCAAAGCTAAAATATACGTTTTAGCCCAACCCAATACCCAAGCCAATATCGCAGCAACCAGTAAGGCGCCCAGGTAAAGTAAAGTTAAATTGACATCGATGGCTTGACCATTTTGGTACGGCAACAAAATGTCATCCATCAATGGCATGGTCAGATAAGGTGGCACCAAGGTGGCCGCAGTCGAAGCAAGGGTTAAAGCAAAGCCTGCAAACAATTGACCTTTGTAGGGTTTGGCAAAGCGCCAAAGTCTTAATAAAGTCCAGGTTGATGGTGGCGTTAAATTTTCGGAACTACATGCTGGACATTCATCTTGATCGGGTGGCAATGGCACCCAACAAGTTGGACAAAGCGACTGGGTGGCTTCAGCAAGCTCAGAATTGTATTTTCCTAAAGACTTGGCCAACTCAACCTTAAAATGTTGGACCAGGCGATTGGCCACAGGATTTTGCGCCAATGTGAATCGCCAATTTGCCAATCTTCCAGTCTGGTTGATTAATTCTAAATTTGCTACGCCAGCATGATCGTGCAACTGCAATTTGAGATCTTCAGAAAAAGACCACCTTGACCATGATGAAGGATCTTCCTGGCTGGCCATCAAACCTTGATTGGTCAAACAAACCAAGCCTTTTGCAAAATGCAGTTGTTCATTGAGATCTAACTCTAAAACAGCGATCACTGATTCATTGGCACTAAAAGCCTGGGTCACTGAACGTCGCCAATCCTTGGGCAATCGGTCCAAAGGGTCGTGTTGGCTATGAATAGCGTTGAGGGCGATAGTAGAGGTAGTGGTCAAGGATGGCTTTATATCTTTATTTGCCGGCAATTATCGCAAATTTGCCAATCAAAATATTTACCTTTTTCTGTCAACCAAAGCTTCACCAAAGCGTTAAACGACAACGTACAATTAGGTATTTTTGGCACTTTAGCCCCGCATGAGTAAAAAAACTATAGAAATCATAGATATAAAGGTTCTTAAAGGACCCAGCATGTGGACCTATCGCCCGGTTTTAGAAGCCTGGGTCGATATACATGATTTAGAGGATTCCCCCTCAAACACCCTACCAGGCTTTACTGATAGGTTAGTGGCTTGGCTACCCAGCCTGATTGAGCATCGTTGCTCCTACGAAGAACGTGGCGGCTTTATCAAAAGACTTGAAGAAGGCACCTGGCCAGCCCACATCCTTGAACACGTCACCCTTGAACTGCAAAATCTTGCCGGTATGCCAGGAGGCTTTGGTAAGGCTCGAGAAACCAATAAGCGTGGCGTTTACAAAGTGGTGGTTCGAGCTTGGCATGAAAAGATCACTGAAAAAGCGCTTTATCACGCACGTGACTTGGTGATGGCTGCCATTGAAGATCGTCCATTTGATGTACCTGCTGCCATCAAAGAAATTGAAGACATGGTCGACAGTCTTTATTTGGGCCCTAGCACCGCGTGCATTGTTGATGCAGCCAGAGAAAAGAAGATCCCAGCGACCAGATTGTCCGAGGGTAATTTGGTGCAATTGGGTTACGGCAACCAGCAACGCAGAATTTGGACGGCAGAAACAGATTTAACCAGCGCGATTGCTGAAGGCATTTCCAAAGACAAAGACTTGACCAAATCCCTATTGGCTTCTTGTGGCGTTCAGGTGCCGGAAGGTCGCATGGTTGATAGCGCTGATGATGCCTGGGCAGCTGCTCAAGACATCGATGGCACTGTGGTGGTCAAACCTTATGACGGTAATCATGCCAGAGGTGTGTTCACCAACTTATCAGATCAAGCGCAGATCAAAAAAGCTTATGACGACGCCTTAAAAGAAGGAAGTGGCGTGATCGTCGAGCGCTATATTCCAGGCAATGAACATCGCTTATTGGTGGTTGGCAAAAAAGTGGTTGCTGCTGCTAAAGGCGAGTCTGCTTGGGCCAAGGGTGATGGCAAAAGAAGTATTCGCGAACTGATTGAAGAAGAGATTAACACTGATCCTCGCCGCGGTGATGCAGAGATATTGCCGTTGAGCCCCGTTGTATTTGATACGAAATTAGAACTAGAGCTTGCTCGTCAAAATTTCACCCTGGACTCAATACCTGAATCTGGTCATGATGTTTTGGTCCAAGCTTCTGGCAACATGGCTTTTGAAGTCACTCACTTGGTTCACCCATCGGTTGCTGATCAAGCTGCTTTGGCAGCCCGAGTGATTGGCTTAGACATTGCAGGGGTTGATATCGTGGCCGAAGATATTTCTAAGCCATTGGAAGATCAAGGTGGTGCCATTGTTGAAGTCAACGCAGGCCCGGGGCTGATCATGCACCTCAAGCCAGCCGTTGGAGAACCACAGCCAGTCGGTGCAGCGATTGTTGATCACCTCTTCCCAAACAATGCGAATGGTCGTATTCCAATTGTTGGCATCACAGGCTCTCGTGGCAAGACCATGGTGGCCCAAATCACAACCCATCTGATGCAATTGACTGGAGTGAAAGTGGGCTTGGCTTGCAGCAAGGGGGCCTTCTTTAATCAACGCCTTCAAACCCAGGGAAATTGTGCCAACTGGATCAGCGCTAATCGCATCTTGCTCAATCGCCAAGTTGAGGCTGCCGTCTTTGAAAATGATAGTCGCACAATTTTGAACGAAGGCTTGGCATACGATCGCTGCTCCGTTGGGGTCGTAACTAATTTAGATCCATTAGACACAGTGCCAGAGTGTTCAATCACTGAACCAGAACAGATTTATAACGTTTTAAGAACTCAAGTAGACGTTGTATTATCTAGCGGCTATTCCGTCCTAAATGCCGATGATGAAGCCGTTGTGAAAATGGCAGAATTATCAGATGGCGAAGTTATTCTCTTTAGTCAGTACGGGGCCAATGAACACACCAAGAGACATTTAGAAAAAGGTGGTCGCGCTTTGTTCACTGAAAACAACATGATCATTTTGGCAACTGGCAGTGATCATTACCCCCTCATCAGCACTGCCAACATTCCCCTCTTACAAGCCAGCAGCAAAATAAATACCCTAGAAAGTATTCTGGCTGCTGTCGCTGCAGCATGGTCTTTGAACACTCCCAAAGATATCATTGCTGCGGGTCTCCAAACTTACCAATAGCCAATCATGGAATTAATTCGCATACGCGCTCTCAGAGGTCCTAATATTTGGGGCAAACATACTTCTCTAGAGGCATTGGTTAAATGCGAAGAAAACGAAAAAATCATCACCAACATCTCTGGTTTTGAAACTCGCTTGCGTGAACGTTTTCCAGAGTTAGGTCCATTGCGACCGCACACACAAAATGAAACCGTTTCTTTGGCCCATGCCTTAGAAGTCTGCTCAAGAGATTTACAAGCGCAAGCAGGATGTCCGATCACTTTCAGTAGAACGATGTCGACTCCGGATGACGGCGTGTACATTGTGGTGGTGGAATACACCGAAGAAAAAGTAGGTCGCTTGGCACTTGATTTGGCGATGCAGTTATGTCGTTCTGCGCTGATTGATAACGGCTCACACCTCGATGAGTACTTGAAGCAATTAAGAGATCTAGACGAGGATATCCGCTTAGGGCCAAGCACAGGATCGATCGTTGAAGCAGCCATTGCTCGCGGCATCCCATACCGTCGTTTGACTGAAGGCAGCATGGTTCAATTGGGCTGGGGCAGCAAGCAACGTCGCATCCAAGCTGCTGAAACCAGCTCTACCAGTGCGATTGCCGAATCAATTGCCCAAGATAAACAATTAACCAAAGATTTGCTTCATGCTGCTGGTGTGCCAGTGCCCATGGGTAAGATTGTGACCACCGCAGAAGAAGCATGGCAAGCCTATTTAGAAATCAAGGCTCCTGTGGCTGTTAAACCACGAGATGGTAATCAAGGCAAAGGTGTCGCCGTCAACATTGATAACCGCGAACAAATCGATATTGCTTTTAAAGCAGCATCTGCGATTTCTTCTGAAGTAATCGTTGAGCGCTACATGCCAGGACATGACCATCGCTTATTGATCATTGGCGGTCAGTTGGTGGCAGCCGCTCGTCGTGAACCTCCTTACGTGATCGGTGATAACAAAAACACCGTTCGTGAATTGGTTGAAGAGGTGAACAAGGATCCCCTCAGAGGCGACGGACACGCCACTTCATTGAGTAAGATTCGCATTGACGAAATCGCGATTGCTACTCTTAAGAATCAGCAACTCACTCCAGACTCTATTCCCCCCAAGGGTTTGCGCGTCACATTGCGTAACAATGCAAATTTAAGTACTGGTGGTACAGCAACCGATGTTACTGATGATGTGCATCCAGACCTAGTAGCTTCAGCCGTCGCTGCAGCGCAAATGGTTGGCCTCGATATTTGTGGAGTCGACGTGGTCTGTGACAACGTCTATCGCCCATTAGAAGAACAAGGCGGCGGCATTGTTGAAGTGAATGCCGCCCCCGGATTACGCATGCACTTACATCCCTCTTATGGCAAAGGTCGCCCTGTGGGAGAAGCCATTATTTCAACGATGTTTGGCAAAGAAGATGACGGTCGAATTCCAATTGTGGCTGTCACAGGCACCAATGGTAAAACGACGACTGTCAAATTAATGAGCCATCTATTTGAGCGCCAAGGTTTGCGTGTTGGTCATACTGGCACAGATGGTGTGTATGTCAATGGCAAAAGAATCGACACAGGCGACTGTAGCGGCCCCAAGAGCGCACGCAATGTCTTGATGCACCCGGATGTTGATGCCGCTGTTTTGGAGACCGCACGAGGCGGCATTTTGCGTGAAGGCCTGGGCTTTGATCGTTGCCATGTGGCCATTGTGACCAATTTGGGCGAAGGCGACCATCTTGGCATGAATTACATCAACACCACATCAGAATTAGCTGCCGTTAAACGCGTGATTGTTCAAAATGTGGCGAGCAATGGCATGGCAGTGCTTAATGCAGCTGATCCAATGGTCGTAAAAATGGCAAAGTCGTGTCCTGGGCAAGTCACCTTCTTCGCAAGAGACATTCAGCACCCAGTCATGGCAAAGCATCGCGCTCAAGGTCTGCGCGTGGTTTTTGTTGAAAACAATAAAATTGTCGCCAGTGAAGGTAAAAAAGAATTCCACATCGATTTGAATCAAGTACCGATTACAGTGAATGGCAGTATCAGTTTCCAAGTAGAAAACGTTTTGGGAGCCGTTGGTGCAGCTTGGGCCTTGAACATTTCTTGGGAAACAATTTCCGAAGGATTGGCTTCCTTTGTCAGTGACCCTCAAACAGTTCCAGGACGCTTTAATTTATTCAAACATCAAGGTGCCACCGTGATTGCGGATTACGGTCACAATCCAGATGCGATCAAAGCCCTATCAGAAACCATCATCAACATGCCTGCTAATAAGCGCATGGTTGTGATCAGTGGTGCAGGCGATCGTCGTGATGAAGACTTACGACGCCAAACAGAAATTCTTGGACAGTACTTTGATCACGTGATTCTCTACGAAGATCAGTGTCAACGAGGTCGTCCTGATGGTGAAGTGATTGGCATCATGCGAGAAGGCTTGATGACCTCAAAACAGGTCAAGAAAATTCAAGAATTCCACGGTGAGTTTTTGGCGATTGATGAAGCTTTATCTCAACTCGAGGCAGGTGATATTTGCCTTATTTTGGTAGATCAGGTTGAAGAGTCTTTAGCACACATTGCCAAAAGCGTTAACTGATCACAAACTCCAAAGCTCTATCACCATTCAAATTTATTGTTTCAAGCTGTTGATTTAAGTTGTTAACTTTAAATGCTGCTTTTGCAGTAGCTTGAGCACTTCAGCAGCCGCCACAAATCCAAAGGTCGCTGTCACAGTAACAGCAGAGCCATACCCCGCGCATGACAAACCACCACTGGCCACTCCTTGTCTTGGTTCATCAGAATAAATCGTTGTAATACCTAACTTCTTTTTAGGATCACTGCTAAAACCATATTCTTTGCGCAATGCATATCTGATCTTTGATAAAACTGGATCCTGAGTTGTTTTAGCCAAATCAACAGCCTTAATACGACTTGGATCAAGCTTACCACCAGCCCCACCACAAATGACCACAGGAATAACTGCTGATTTTTTATCACTTTGTTGCGCATGCCTAGCTCTACCAATCTCATCCCTGGCTTCACAATATGCTGCCAAGGCAATCTTCATCTTCACATCATCCGTGGCGTCAAGCACGACAAAGTATGGATTTTCTGCATTCTTGTGCAAATGCGCATCAAGATTGTCCGGGGTTAAAAACTCGTCCAACACATTGAGTTTGATGATTGGGTTAATCTGCCTGACCCGTTCGGCCATGGCTTCTGATTTTGACTTACCAAAGTTATCTTCAATGGCATGTAGCTGACGATTTACATTGCTCTGGGCAATGTGATCAAAATCCACCAATGTGAGCTCACCAACACCGCTTCTGGCCAGGGCTTCAACAGCCCATGAACCAACACCCCCCAAACCTGCAACGAGCACGTGAGCCTTTTCAAAGGCTTGCAGACCAGGCTCACCATATAAACGAGCAACTCCCGCAAAGCGCCTATTTTGATTTGTAATTAAATCTGCATCCATAGGCATGACTATATAAGAAAAAAACCCGCCTCGAGAGGCGGGTTTCAATGTGAGCCCCGAAGGGCTTCACCAATGTTTCATCAATTAAGAATCAACTGATTACTTCAAAGTTGGATAACGTACGTGGTCGATCAAGTCTTGAACTTCTTTCTTAGGAGCTGGTGTAACCAAGCTAACCAAGATAATTAGAGCAAAACCGACTGGCACACCGAACACACCTGCTGAAATTGGTGCAATACCGTACCAAAGTTCAACTGGAGATGTCACGCCGAATATACCGCGCATCCATGGCTGAGTAGTCACCATATAGTAAATGGTTGTACCAAGACCACCGATCATACCTACAACTGCGCCCCACTTAG
>JAGVCB010000116.1 GCA_020059445.1 Polynucleobacter sp.
AACAACGGAAATGTTTCCGTCGTAATTACAATTTGTACGCAATCCGCTAACCGGTCAAGCCGTGTCGCGGAAGGTTTAACCCACTACAAACTCGGGATACCCGATGAAAGGTGAGCAATATGATGCAGTCATACAGGGGTAGCTCTTACCTCTTCGGCGGTAACGCGCCTTACGTAGAAGAACTCTACGAAGCCTATCTTGAAAATCCAGCTTCGGTCTCAGACTATTGGCGTGAATATTTTGACAATGTTCAACTAGTGCCTGCTGTTGATGGTTCAACCAAACACGATGTACCTCATGCCCCAGTGGTCAACGCTTTTGCTGAGCGTGCCAAGCAAGGTCCGATTCGTGTCATCAATGACTCTGCTGATTCAGAATTAGGTCGTAAACGCGTTGCTGTACAACAGCTCATCGCTGCTCACCGTAACGTTGGTAACCGTTGGGCCGATTTAGACCCACTCAAGCGCACTGAGCGCCCAAATATTCCAGAGCTTGATCCTGCCTTTTATGGTTTGGGTGATGCTGACATGGATATCGTTTTTAATACCAGCAACACATTCTTTGGCAAAGACAACATGACTTTGCGTGAGTTGTTGCAAAACTTGCGAAAAACATACTCAGGCACCATCGGTGCTGAGTTCATGTACATCACTGATCAAAAGATCAAGCGTTGGTGGCAAGAAAAACTAGAAGCGGCGAGATCAACTCCTAGCTTCTCACCAGAAAAGAAAAAACAAGTTCTTGAGCGCTTAACAGCTGCTGAAGGCTTAGAGCGTTACTTGCACACCAAGTATGTGGGTCAAAAGCGCTTCTCATTAGAAGGTGGTGAAAGTTTCATCGCCTCTATGGATGAAGTACTCAAAGTCGCTGGCGTAGCCGGTGTTCAAGAAATCGTGATCGGTATGGCTCACCGCGGTCGCTTAAACGTATTGGTGAACACTTTAGGAAAAATGCCTAAAGACTTGTTCGCTGAATTCGATCACACCGCTCCAGAAGATTTACCTGCTGGTGACGTGAAGTACCACCAAGGTTTCTCAAGTGACGTGACAACTCCTGGCGGCCCTGTGCACTTGTCATTGGCGTTCAACCCATCTCACTTAGAGATCGTGAACCCAGTGGTTGAAGGTTCAGTGCGCGCGCGTATGGATCGTCGTGGCGACACAACCGGTTCTCAAGTGATGCCAATCTTGGTGCACGGTGACGCAGCGATTGCTGGTCAAGGTGTGGTTCAAGAAACATTGGCGATGGCTGAGGTTCGTGGTTACTACACGGGTGGCACGATTCACATCGTCATCAATAACCAAATTGGCTTCACAACCTCAGATCCACGCGACTTGCGTTCGACTCTTTACTGTACAGACATCCTTAAAACAATCGATGCGCCTGTGTTGCACGTGAACGGAGATGATCCAGAAGCAGTAGTTTTTGCCACTCAGTTGGCGGTTGAATATCGCAACACATTCAAAAAAGACGTGGCACTCGACATCATCTGTTTCCGTAAATTAGGCCACAATGAGCAAGACACTCCAGCCTTGACTCAACCCTTGATGTACAAAAAGATTGCACAACATCCTGGCACACGCAAGTTATATGCTGACAAGCTAGAAGCTCAAGGCGTATTACCAGTTGGTGGCGGTGATGAAATGGTCAAAGCTTATCGTTCTGCGATGGACGCTGGTAAGCACACCGTGGACCCAGTGATCTCTAATTTCAAAGGCAAGCACGCTGTTGACTGGTCACCATTTTTGAACAAGAAATGGACAGACTCAGCTGATACAGCGATTCCTTTGGCTGAGTGGAAGCGCTTGGCAGAACGCATTACAAAAGTGCCAGAAGGTTTCAAACCACACAACCTCGTTGAAAACGTTTTAAATAATCGTGCGGCCATGGGTCGTGGCGAGGTTAACGTTGATTGGGGCATGGGTGAGCACATGGCCTTCGCCTCTTTGGTGGCAAGCGGTTTCCCGATTCGTTTATCAGGTGAAGACTCGGGCCGCGGCACATTCACCCACCGTCATGCAGTGATCCATGATCAAAATCGCGAAAAGTGGGACATCGGCACATACGTTCCTCTAGAAAACGTTGCAGAAGGTCAAGCTCACTTCACCGTGATTGACTCGATTCTTTCAGAAGAAGCAGTTTTAGGATTTGAATACGGTTACGCAGCAGCAGAACCAAACACTTTGACCATTTGGGAAGCCCAGTTCGGTGACTTCGTGAACGGTGCTCAAGTGGTGATCGATCAATTCATCGCCTCTGGCGAAGTGAAGTGGGGTCGTGCGAACGGTCTCGTGCTCATGTTGCCTCACGGTTATGAAGGTCAAGGCCCTGAGCACTCTTCAGCACGCCCTGAGCGCTTCATGCAGTTATGTGCTGACATGAACATGCAAGTTGTTCAGCCAACCACTGCATCACAAATCTTCCATTTGTTGCGTCGTCAGATGATCCGTCAGTTCCGTAAGCCGTTGATCATCATGACTCCAAAATCTTTGTTGAGAAACAAAGACGCCACATCACCAGTGTCAGAATTCACCAAAGGCGAATTCAAAACCGTGATCGGTGAATTGGACGAGAGCATTGATCCTAAGAAAGTGACCCGTGTGATTGCTTGCTCAGGCAAGGTGTATTACGACTTGGTTAAAGCGCGTGAAGCCAAAAATCAAACCGACGTAGCATTGATCCGTGTTGAACAGTTATACCCGTTCCCACACAAAGCATTTGCTGCAGAAATGAAGAAATATCCAAAAGCCACAGAAATTGTTTGGTGTCAGGACGAGCCACAAAACCAAGGTGCATGGTTCTTCATTCAGCACAACATTCACGAGAACATGACAG
>JAGVCB010000054.1 GCA_020059445.1 Polynucleobacter sp.
AAGCCAATGATGGTGGCTTCGCCATTTATCGAGTGACCAAAGTTCAGCAACCGGCGCAATCAGATGCAAAATTACGCGCCAATCAAGCCCGCCAAGTGGCAGACCTCAGCACCCAAGCTGAAGCGGCTGCCTATTTTGAAAGCGTGAAAGAGCGTGCAGGTATCAAACAAGTGAATTCTGTGAAGTAAGCAACAATCACAAAAATAGCTCAATTACATTTAAACCCTTAAAGATACAAACCTCCAAAAGCCACTTCCCAAATGAAGTGGTTTTTTTATGAATAAACAGCTTTGACTTGAGCACAAATAAGTCATAATCCCAGCATGCAAGCAGCCAATCAAATCTTCTTCTCTTTGCTAGCTCTGATGTTGATCGGTTTATACGTCAGTACGATCACTCCCGCCGGCTACAAAAAAGACAAGAACTTGGTTTATTGGCAGGCATCCATCCTATTGAGAGCCTTGTCTTTTGTTGTTTGGTCAGTATCTCCATATTTATTTGGTTTCTCTCTGACGATTGCCAACTTCTCTTTTTTGGCATCCATGGTGCTTTTGGTTCTTTTGTTCAGAAGTTGGCGTGTTGAAATTACCCGTTCAACTTTGGTGGTTGCCACCACATTTTTATTGGTATCAATCTTCATTTATGAAATTCTCAGGTTGAGTGATGCGGGTTTTGTGATTCGTACAGCTTATATGTCTATACCAATTTCAATCCTGTCAATTTGGGAAATCAATGAGCTGTGTCAATTATTGAAAAAAGATCGTAGTTTTGGTTTGAAGATTTTGACGGGCATTGTTTTAGCAAGTCTTACCACTACTTTTTCAGTGGCAATTTATGGATTGTTTAATCATGCCAAGGGGGTGACTCAACTGATTCAATTTGATAGCACCTTCATTCTTTGGGTTAGCTTGAGCTTACACCTTTTGATTTATGTGGCTGTGAGTAGTTATTTAAGTCAGCGTCTCATGAATCGTGAGTTGACTGCGAGGCTCAACCTCGAGAGGAGCTCTTATGAGAACACCCAAATCAAAGCTCTCTTGGAGGAGCGTGAGAGCTTGATCTCTTCATTATTGATCGCTAATAAAACTGCTGCGACTGGTGCGTTGTCAGCCTCGATTGCCCATGAGCTGAATCAGCCAGTGGCTGCGATCAGCCTCAATACTGAATTCATTCAACGCAAATTGAATGAAGGTGAAACTGAGCCCAGTGATTTAAAAGAAGTCATTACGAATATTCAGCAAGACAATCACCGCATTGCCAAAATTGTTTCAACCTTGAGAGATATCTTCAGGCAAGAAGAAATCAAAACCAGTGATATTCATTTAGATGAATTGATTGAACAAATCAAACCGATCATCCTCCCGCAAGTACGAGACCTGAAAATTGATTTGAAGTTTGATTTGAACGTCAATCAATTGATCCCGCTCAATAGCAATGAAATCAGCCAAGTCATCATCAATCTATTGAATAACTCGATTGAGGCATTGTCGAATAGCAATCAAGCAGAGAAAGAGATTCAGATTAACACCAGAGTGTTTGGTGATTATGTTGAGTTAAAAATCTCTGACAATGGCCCAGGTATTCCGGATCAATTTAAGGCCAGTATTTTTGATTTGATGAAAACCAATAAAAAGCAGGGCATGGGTTTGGGCTTGTGGCTTTGCAAGCACATCGTTGATAGGCACCAAGGCCGCATCAGCTACCAAAAGTCTGAATTGGGCGGAGCTGAATTTTTGATTCAGCTACCGATTGAATGCGTCAATGCATGAGCATTAAAAAACAAATTCAAGGAATAACAAAAGAAAAACAAAAGAAAAAACAAAAGAAAGATAAAAGAAAGTTAAAGGAAATAGTTAGGGCTTTAGCAAAGGTTCTAACTTAGGCCAAACGTTTTCAAGCATGATGCTTTGTGCCATCACATTTGGGTGGATACGATCAGGCTGAAACAAATCCATGCGGGTGGCCACGCGCTCTAAGAAAAACGGCAATAACTCAACTTGTTCAGCTGCTGCCAACTTGCCATAAATGGCAAAAAACTTATTGGTGTAGTCCTGACCGTAGTTTGGTGGGATGCGCATCCCCAATAACAATACCTTGGCACCCGTTTGCTTTGATGCCTGAATCATCTTCCTTAAATTCTGTTCAGTGGCCATTAGTTGCAAGCCGCGCAAGGCATCGTTGGCACCCAATTCAATCACCACCACTTTGGGTTGATGTGTCTTTAGTAATAATGGCAAGCGTGTTTGACCGCCAGCGGTGGTTTCTCCACTGATGCTGGCATTAACGACTTGCCAGCTTGCATGATTCTTCTTTAAACGATCTTCAAGCAACTTCACCCAACCTGTGCCGCGAGGTAAACCATATTCGGCAGAAAGACTATCTCCCACAATCAGCACTTTTGAAGATTGCGCTATGGCAGTGGGGCTATTCAAAAGAGCCATGCACAACACCACAAACACCATTACCATGTGAAGGATATGTCTTGAAGCCAATTTACCTAACTGACCTGATTCAAAACAGCCCCTAAAATTCCACTGAAAACTCAAACTTAGCTCCTATGCAAGCAACAACACTCAAAACGGTTCTAGAAGTATCCCATCTGGCAAAAACAGTTGACACCGTTGATGGTCCGTTGACCATTTTGCACGATATCAACTTTTCCGTGGCTGAGGCTGAGAGTTTGGCCATCGTTGGGGCCAGTGGCTCAGGTAAAAGTACTTTATTGGGCTTGTTGGCGGGCTTAGATACCCCAAGCAAAGGGCAGGTCTTATTGATGGACCGCGATATCTCAGGTGCTAATGAAGATCAGCGTGCTCAAATCCGATCCCAGCATGTGGGCTTTGTGTTTCAGTCATTTCAGCTAATCGATCATTTAAC
>JAGVCB010000046.1 GCA_020059445.1 Polynucleobacter sp.
AACTTTTAGTTTGGCTTTGGCATCGCCAACACTTGTTAAGCGATACATGCCCTTCAAGATATCATTCTCAGCACCCTTAGGCATCGCTGGGTGAGCATAGTTCTCATTCATCAAGGTAATGTAGTAATAAACATCATCTTGATTGGTCATCATGCGACGCATACCATCTTGAATGATGACAGCTAATTCAAAAGCAAAGGTCGGGTCATAGCTGACGCAGTTTGGAATCGCTCCACTCCACAGATGACTGTGACCATCTTCATGTTGTAAACCTTCACCGTTCAAGGTGGTTCTACCAGCTGTACCACCTAATAAGAAACCGCGACTGCGCATATCGCCAGCAGCCCATGCCAAATCGCCAATTCGTTGGAAACCGAACATTGAATAGAAAATATAGAACGGCAACATCGGCACGCCGTGGGTTGAATATGAAGTGGCTGCTGCGATCCAATCACACATCGCACCAGCTTCATTGATGCCCTCTTGCAAAATTTGACCGTGCTTGTCTTCTTTATAGAACATCAACTGATCATGGTCTTGCGGTGTGTAAAGCTGACCCAACTGATTCCAAATACCCAATTGACGGAACATGCCTTCCATACCAAAGGTTCTAGATTCATCTGGAACAATTGGCACCACACGCTTGCCAATGGTCTTGTCTTTTGCAACCATGTTCAACATACGAACAAAAGCCATCGTGGTTGAAATTTCACGACCTTCAACAGTGGCCTCAAGCAACGGGGCAAAAACTTCAAGCTTTGGCACCTCTAAGCTTTCTGCTTTAGTTCTGCGTTGCGGTAAATAACCACCCAACTCCATGCGACGTTCACGCATGTAATTCAACTCAGGACTACCCTCTTCAAAATTCACCAAAGGTAATTCTTCAAGCTTGTCATCAGGCACTGGAATCTTGAATTGATCTCTGAAGGCTTTGATGTCTTCAATGTTCATTTTCTTGGCTTGGTGAGCGATGTTCATGCCCTGGCCTGAGCCACCCATGCCGTAACCCTTGATGGTCTTGGCCAAAATAACAGTCGGTTGATTTTTATGATTAGCTGCTGCGTGGAATGCTGCATAGACTTTATGTGGATCATGACCACCACGATTCAGATTCCAAACATCTTCATCGCTCCAGTCGGCAACCAACGCTTCTAATTCAGGTGTATTGAAAACAATCTTTCTGACGTATGCACCATTCTTGGCTTTCATGGTCTGGTACTCACCGTCCACGATCTCACCAAGACGCTTCATCAAAATACCTTTTTTATCTCGGGCAAATAAAGCATCCCAATGAGTACCCCAGATGAGCTTGATCACATTCCAACCAGCACCTCTAAATTCAGACTCAAGTTCTTGAATGATTTTTCCGTTACCACGAACTGGACCATCTAAACGCTGCAAATTACAGTTAATCACAAAACAGAGGTTGTCTAAATTTTCTCTCCCGGCCATACCAATGGCACCCAATGATTCAGGTTCATCTGTTTCACCATCGCCCAAGAAGGCCCAAACTTTTCTTCCCTCGGTTTGCGCCATGCCACGGTCTTGCAAGTACTTCATAAAGCGGGCTTGGTAAATCGCCATGATCGGGCCTAAACCCATCGACACTGTCGGGAACTGCCAAAAGTCTGGCATCAACCAAGGATGTGGATAGCTTGAGATACCCTTGCCATCAACTTCTTGACGGAAGTTATTTAAGTTCTCTTCGGTTAAACGGCCCAACATGTAAGCTCGGGCATACACGCCCGTAGCTACGTGACCCTGAACAAACACCAAATCACCACCGTGCTTATCAGACGGTGCGTGCCAGAAATGGTTAAAGCCCACGTCGTAAAGAGTGGCTGCTGATTGGAATGATGAGATATGACCACCAACATTCGTGTCTTTGTTGGCCTTTAATACCATCGCCATCGCATTCCAACGTGTGTAAGAACGAATCTTGTGCTCAATCTCTTGATCACCAGGAAGCTTGGCTTGCTGTTCTACAGGAATCGTATTGATGTAAGGGGTTTCTGCATGAAACGGCTGCACCACACCACTCACGCGAGCATGGGATATCTGCTCATCAATTAAGAATGCAGCGCGCTCAACACCCTCTTGTTGAATAACACCATTTAAGGCATCTATCCATTCTTTGGTTTCAATCGGATCAATATCTTGAGAGCCATTAGCTCCATGCTGTTGATTTGGTAGATCAGCCATGTTTGTCTCCTCGTGACTTCGCTTTATTAATTGGGCTAAGCCCTTTTAGTCTTGTTCAAATTCTAAAAACGGCCGGTTGCCGGAGCAAGCAATATTTCATATAACGAAGTTATTTATCACTATATGGAATAATGTTGCGTGGCAATAACAGGCAAAAAATGAAAAAAATCAATGATTCAGTATCGTCCCGAATTACACTCTAAGTCTGTATGGTTTTCCCTAAGTAAATAAGTATTCATTTGAAAACAGCTATTCATCACTATCTTGGTCAAGCCATCAAGAAGTACCGATCCAAAGCCCTCAAGCAAAGGGCAAGGTCTTATGCATTCTTGTACATACCTGTCTTGGCAATTGTGTTGTTCACTTGCGCCATGGGATTGATTCTGTGGACCCTCAATTACCAAGATAAAAATCAGCAGCAATACACCCTCTATCGAGAGACTGCTTATGCAAAACAAAGGATATTGTTAAGATTTTCGGCAAATGAAGATGCAATCCTAGAGTTGAGCCGAGAGATCAGTAATTCTGCAAATAAATCTCAATATCCTGAGTCATTCTTAAAGCTATCAACCAAGTTAATACAAGACAGCCCTGAAATTTTGCAACTGCGTTGGCTAGACAGCAGACAAAATCGCATCGCAACCCTGCCGAATAACCCAAGCTATTCAAAGTGGTCAGAAAGAACTTCGATTAAATCTGTGCTCGATACAGAATTAAACGCCATATTCTCGGAGGCCGCAGAGTCTAATAAAGCCACTTACGGAAAAATGCTGGGCTTCCATCCTGCAGAAAATGAAACTTCAAATACAGACAGGCAATATGTTTTTTGGCATGTTACCCCCATCATTCAGAATGGCGCAGTAATTGGTGGTATTGCCACGCTTTACTCAGGAAAAAGAATTCTGCAGCACATGGTCCCAAGCGAGTTGAATGGACTCTATCGTTTTGCACTATTAGATAGTTCAGGTAAAGAGTTGGTCAGCTCAAACCCAAAACGAACCAGCTCAAGATCTCTTGAGCACAGTGTGACTTTGGATAAAACACCCATTCCACTGACATTGCATGTCAGCACATATCCGCCACCTACAAACCTAACTTATCGGACACTACTGTGGCTGGTGATTGGCTTGAGTAGCTTTGTTTTGTGGAGCTTATGGTCTGTATGGAAGCAAACGTCCAAACGTTATTCAATACAAAAAGATTTACAGACTGAAACTAATTTTAGACGCGCCATGGAAGAATCAATCACGATTGGTATGAGAGCCCATGACATGCAAGGAAAAATCACCTATGTGAATCCAGCTTTTTGCGAAATGACAGGATGGTCACGTCACGAACTGATTGGTATGTCCCCGCCATTTCCCTTCTGGCCTTCTGAGTTAGTTCCTGAGCTAACTAAAAAAATGGCAGTTGCTCTCACAGGCAACTCACCAAAAGCTGGCTTTGAAGCAGTTTTGCAGAAGAAGAATGGCGTCAAAATTAATTCTAGAACTTTTGTATCTCCTTTGATTGATGAAAAGGGTGAGCAATCTGGTTGGATCAGTTCAATCGTTGACATCTCAGAACCAATCAAGGCTAGACAAGAATTAGCTTTGGCTCAAGAACGTTTCACCACTGTATTAGAAAGTCTTGATGCTGCAGTGTCAGTTATTTCACTACAAAGTGGACAACTCTTATTTGCCAACAAGTATTACCGAGAGACTTTTGGTAATACAACAAAAGCCCACCTTGATTTAGCAGGCAATGAAATCAACCCAGAAGACATGGGCGCATTGGATATCGATAGTGTGGATGGCTTTGCTGGACTTCCAGCCTCAGCTTTAACACCAACTCAGTCTGATTTCAGAGAAATTCAGATCAATCAAACCAAGCTTTGGTATGAAGTGAGACGTCGTTACATCTCCTGGGTTGATGGTCACTTAGCTCAGCTGATCATCGCAACCGATATCACTGCCAGAAAAAAAGTTGAAGATCAAACCAGGGAACAAGAAGAAAAGCTCCAGTTTTCAAGCCGTTTAACAACCATGGGTGAAATGGC
>JAGVCB010000205.1 GCA_020059445.1 Polynucleobacter sp.
CACCACTCACTCCATTTTTCAGTCAAAGCAGAGTAGTCGGTAGGTGGCGACCATACCGCAAGATCTGCTCCCTCTGAATCAGATTCTGCTTGATGCTTTTTCAACACAAAAGCATCTGCAAATAATTTCGCCACGTTATCTCTGTGTTGGGCTAATTGTTTTTTAAACTCATCCAAGCTCGCATGCCCCATAGCGATGCCAAGCCTTTGTTGCGAAGCATCATCGCTAGGAAGATGGTGAGTTTGAGCATCCTCCCAGTATTGCAAGCGGTGCTCTAATTTCCTAAAATAGAGATAGGCATTAGTGAGCTGATCCAGGTCCACTTGACCAATCAACTGGCGCTCAAAAACAGCTTTTAAAACTTCCAATGTCGGGCGAATCCTCAAGCCAGGATCTTGACCACCTCGGACCAATTGAAACATTTGCGCCATAAATTCAATTTCACGAATCCCCCCGCGTCCCAACTTCACATCTGCAGCTCGTTCTGGGTGCAACAGACTGCGCCTTTCGGCTTCTTGCTGAATTTGTCCATGTAACTCTCTGATCGCCGCGATTACACCAAAATCAAGGTAGCGCCTATAAACAAATGGCCTGACCAAATCCTGTAAGCCTTTTTGGCAACGCTCATAGGCTGACATATCAGGCAAAGGGTAGATCATTCGTCCCTTGATCCAGGCATATCTCTCCCACTCACGCCCCTGCACACAGAAGTATTCCTCGAGCATCCCCAAGCTACATACCAAGGGGCCTGAGTCACCATTAGGCCTTAAACGCATATCAACCCTGAATACAAAACCCTCAGACCTTAATTCGCTCAGCATAGCAATCAAACGCTTGCCAACACGGGTGTACCACTCTTGATGAGAAATGCTTTTTGAGCCACCTTGGGTTTCACCATCTTCTTCATACAAGAAGACCAAATCAATGTCCGATGAAACGTTGAGCTCACGCCCGCCTAATTTACCCATACCAACAATGATCATCGGCGAGTAATCGCCTTTTTGATTCAGTGGCTCACCCACCATCGGCTTAATATCTTGCCGAATGGCTTCTAGAGCCACTGCAGTGACTTTTTCAGCAAAGTAACTCATGGCCCGGGTGACTTCTTGAACATCAGCCTCCCCATTAAAATCACGAGTAGCTATCAGTAACATGAATTTTTGGCGCGCCAGGCGTAAATTAGCCGCCAAATCATCAATACTCAGAGGCTGATCTGCCACAGTGATCAGTGCGGATTTCAATAAATCATCAATCACAGATTCACCCACAGGGCTTGTGGCCATTTTGCCAATTTCCGCAGACCATTCTGGGCGGGCTATTAACCAACGAACGGCATAGGCTGAATGGTCTAAAAGAGCGGAAAGTTTTGGGTGAATTGTTGTCATAGGTATCATGTTATCGCTATCAATACCCGCTCGGCTACAGCATAATTATAAAAATGTCATGGTTATCCAATTTCAACCCTCTGGAAAGTATCCGTAAACTTCAAGTTCACGAGAATAGTCTTGCCATTTGGAAAAAAAGAGCCCAATGGCTCCTTTTCTTGGTTGCATTACTTTTTATCGCAACCCAAGCACTGACACGCTTTTATCTTTGGCCACAGGTTGAAAGAAATAAGGCTACTTTTGAACAGGCGATCAGTCAAACTCTGGGTGTCAATTTAAAAATTGAAAATATTAAAACTGGTTGGGATTTTCTTTGGCCAGCATTCAAAATTGACAATGTCCAGCTTTATGAACTTGGTGAATCCAACTCTCCCAAATTGAGCATTCCCCAAGTGACCGGGAAGTTATCTTGGGAAACGCTATGGAAATTAGAGCCTCACTTTCATGACCTGAGCTTTGATGATGCTTTGATCCAGGTACAACGTGATTCAAAAGGTAATTGGAATATTGCAGGCATCAAACTCGATCAATCATCAGCTGGATATCAATTTGGCAATTGGCTATTTGAGCAAGACAGTCTAGAAGTTAAAAATGCCAGAATTAATTGGTTGGATCAACGCTTTCAAAGTACTCAATATTCAATAGATATTGAATCACTTTCATTAAAAAATTCTTGGTTCAAACATAATATTGACTTGAACCTCAAAACACCGTGGAACACCAATACGGCATCCATTAAAGCTGACTTCAGGCACAACTTGTTTGGCAATGCGGGCAACTGGAAAGACTGGATCGGCAGACTTGAATGGGACGTCAATGAACTGAACATCGCCAAGATCAATCAATTATTTGAAAGCCCCATTAACGTTATTTCTGGTCAACTCAACACCCAAGGGCGCACCTACATAGATGGTGGCGCACTCGATGGGGGCTCAACAAAACTTGCGGCACAAAATCTACACATTGAATGGCCACGCTTGGGCGCTCCTCTCAAGATTGCAAAAGTAGATGCAGAACTTGAGCAAAGAACCTCTGGTAAAAAAATGTCCGTCAGCGCGCCATTACTCAAATGGCAAGCGACTGAGAAGTCTGCCTCAAAGGAATTGAACGGCATCAGTATTTATTGGGATATGGCAGCTAATATTGATGCCATCAATCATGCCGGAGTTAAAGCCGATGAAATTGATATCAACCTAGTTGAACAACTGGCCAAACAATTTCCACTACCCAAAGACATCGCTGAATTCATCAAAAAATATCAGCCTTCTGGAATGTTGAAAAATTTAGATGCCAATTGGCATGCAGAGGCGAGCAAACTACCATTCAATATAAAAATTCCAGGCTTTAATGAGTCTCACTACAAGCTTTCATTTGATTTTGAAAAAGCCAATCTCAAGCCAGAGAAAAAAGGTCATCTTTCAATCGCCAACTTAACTGGCAGACTCTATGCAACTGAGCTTGGCGGCGAGCTCACTTTAGATAGTGAAGACACCTTCATCTCTCTTCCTCAAATTTTAGAGAACGATAACCTTGCGCTAGATTTGATCCAGGGAAAAGTTAAATGGATTAAAAAAGATAATGGCGCTGAATATCAGGTCAGCAAGCTCAAATTAAAAAATGAGTCAGCCAATTTAACTTTTGATGCCAATTACAAAGCCAAGACTTCTAAAATGTCTGCTGACCTCTATATCAAAGCAGATATTCATGAGGCTTCCGTCAAGAACTTGACCAGATACTTCCCCCTTGAGATGTCTAAAGATGCAAGAACATACTTAAATGCAGCGCTCAAGGAAGGGTGGATTCGCAATGGTCAAATCCATATTCACGGCGACCCACTGCACATCCCATTTAACACGAAGTTTCCTGGTATTTTTGAGCTCAACTTACCGATTGAACAAGTTCAGTACTCGCCAGCGCCTGCCGAAGATAAAAAACAAGGGCAATGGTCAGAATTTTCAGATGTTCATGGCACCGTCGCATTCAAAGGCCCAAAACTTTTACTTGATTTAAAAAGCGCCTCCTTTGAAAGCGTTCAGCTAAGCAATATTGAAGGAGTGGTTGATGATATTGTTAGTAGATCTGCAACATTAAAAATCAACGGGCTTGCTAAAGGATCAAGTCAAGAGTTACTCAAATACTACGTTGACAGCCCTTCAGGAAAAAGCATTGAAGCAATCAGCAAAAAAATTGAAATCGTAGGCAATGCTGAATTAAAAATTAATATTGAAATGCCTATCAATGATACCAAGCAAACCAAATTGCAAGGTGAAGTGAAGCTTGAAAAAAATCAAGCCAGAATTAATCAAACACTCGATGTGCAAGAAATAACGGGTGATATTTTATTTTCTGAAGAAAATATTATTGGTCGAAACCTAAGGGCTCAATTACTGGGCGGAGATCTTTTGATTGATAACGCCAATAAATTACCGTGGCAATCATCGTCAGACATGAAAGTCTCCGGCAAAGTTGATATCAATCAATTGATCCAGGCACTGAATACTTCAGACGTATCTGAAATCAAGAAAATTCAAGCCAAATCGATCAAAATGTTTAGTTCTTCTGTAAAAAGGAATCTTCCCAATTTCAAGTGATGCTGAAAAAGATTCTACTGATTTCTCTAGTATCTATTGTTATTGCCG
>JAGVCB010000144.1 GCA_020059445.1 Polynucleobacter sp.
CCTGCCATCGCTTCAATATAAAAATGCGTGGTGGTTTCTTTTAAAAGTTGGCGCCCTTTGATTTCCATCAAGCCGGTATAACCAGGCAGGTCTTTGGCAAGGACCAAATTACTGCCACCCCCAAAGATTTGCCAAGGAACATTGTCTTTTTGGGCTTTCTGAATCAATTCAGGCACATCCACAACTTCGGTCAAATGCACCAAATATTGGGCAGACACATCAAAACCAAAGGTGTTGTGTTCACGTAATGTGGCGTTTAATTCAATCTTCATGCCACAATCTTAACTGTGATTAACTTTTCAATTGATTTTTAGGTGACCCATGCCCTCATTTGACGTTGTATGTGAACCAGACATGATTGAAGTAAAAAATGCTCTGGAACAAGCCAATAAAGAAATTTCGACACGTTTCGATTTCAAAGGCTCAGATGCCAGAATCGAACAAAAAGGTGAAGAACTCACGCTTTACGGTGACGATGACTTTAAGTTACGTCAGGTGCGTGACGTGCTATTGGCCAAATTAGCGAAGCGCAATGTGGATGTGCGCTTTCTAAAAGATGGCAAGCTCGAAAAGATTTCAGGCGATAAGCTCAAGCAAATTGTTGAGATCCAAAAAGGCATCAGCACTGAGCTTGCTAAGAAGATTGTGCGCATCATCAAAGACAGCAAGATCAAAGTTCAAGCCAGCATTCAAGGTGATGCGGTGCGTGTTACTGGCGCCAAGAGAGATGATCTACAAACAACCATGGCCATGCTTCGCAAAGACGTTGAAGAAGCGCCTCTGAACTTTAATAACTTTAGAGACTAAGGTAAGAGCTCTATTTAGTTGCGGCAGCTAACTTTTTCTTTGTTAGCTTTGCCTTAGTTAGTATTCTTTACAAGCATATAAAAAAACCTCTTGGTCTATTCAACCAAGAGGTTTTTTATTGAATGTTGCCGAGTACTTAGATCTAAAAGCTTAGAACTTAAAGATTCAATTTTAAAACTTAAGCAAAATTCTTTGCTACGAAGTCCCAGTTAACCAAGTTCCAGAATGCCTCAACGTATTTTGGACGGGCATTACGGTAGTCAACATAGTAAGCGTGCTCCCAAACATCACATGTCAACAAAGGCTTAGCATCTGTTGTCAAAGGTGTTGCAGCATTGCTGGTTGAAACCAAATCAAGAGTACCGTCTGACTTCTTCACCAACCAAGCCCAACCTGAACCAAATGTACCAACCGCACACTTTGTGAACTCTTCTTTGAATTTATCAAAAGATCCAAACTTGGCATTGATTGCATCAGCCAAGTCACCTGTAGGAGCACCACCACCGTTTGGCTTCAAACCCATCCAGTAAAAAGTGTGGTTCCATACTTGAGCAGAGTTATTGAACACACCACCTGAAGATTTTTTAACGATGTCTTCCAAGCTCATGGATTCAAACTCAGTGCCCTTGATCAAGTTATTCAAGTTAGTGGCATAGGTTTGATGATGCTTACCGTAATGGAATTCCAATGTTTCTTTAGAAATGTGTGGTGCCAATGCATCTAGTGCATAAGGTAACTGCGGCAATGTGTGTTCCATAAAATCTCCTATTGATTCTTGAGTGGTGTGACTGAACTAAAACGTTATTCTATTCTTTTGAAATTGTTTTTGCCGAAAGGCTCACTTTTGATATTTCAACCTGAGCACCGCCCAAGGCCAAGTGAATATCTACTGCATCACCTTGCTTGATGGCCTTTGGATCCCGCAAAGCTTGACCCTGCTTATTCAAAAGAACCGCATACCCTCTGTCCAAGATTCTTTGTGGGCTTAAAAGCTCTAAATGACTGGCCCAACTGCGGTGTTTTTCTGAATAAGCATTGATCCTGACTTGCCAAGATTGATCTAAGCGCATGGTCAATTGTTTAATTTTTTCTCTCATGCGATCAGCATTTGGCAATGCATGAGAAAGCCTCAATGACAATTGATCCAAACGCTGCGCCTCTTTATCAATTCTTTGACTCACCCGAGTCGACATTTTCTGACTGAAGGTGGCCAAGTCTTGCAATAAAGCTTGGCGATCTGGCGTGACCAACTCCGCAGCACCTGTTGGTGTTGGGGCACGTAAATCAGCCACAAAGTCTGCAATGGTGAAATCAGTCTCGTGCCCAACACCAGAAACCAAAGGCACTGGGGATTGAGCAATCACTCGGGCCAAGCCCTCATCATTGAACGCCCATAAATCTTCAATGCTGCCACCACCTCGGACCAGGAGGATGACATCTATTTCATCCGCTGTATGAGCCGCATAAGCGGCCTCCAGAGCCTTGATCAGAGCTGGGGGTGCATCAACCCCTTGAACCAAGCTCGGAAAGATTGTGACGGGTATATGAGGCGCTCTTCTAGCCAAGGTGCTGAGAACATCTTTTAAGGCGGCTGCTTGTGGTGAAGTGATGACGGCAATGCGCCTTGGATGTTTTGGGAGAGTCCGCTTAGCATCTTCATCAAACAGACCCTCTTTGCCCAATTTCTCTTTGAGCTTTAAAAAGGCTTC
>JAGVCB010000007.1 GCA_020059445.1 Polynucleobacter sp.
ACATTCACGGGGAAATTTGGAGTGAATATGTGCGCTTTGAGGAAGCCTTGGAAGAGGCTCGTGCCGCAGGATTTTTAGGTAATAAGATTTGTGGATCTGAGTTCTCATTCCAGTTGCACGCTCACCATGGTTGGGGTGCATACATTTGCGGTGAAGAAACAGCGCTTTTAGAATCTTTAGAAGGTAAAAAAGGTCAGCCACGCTTCAAACCACCTTTTCCGGCCAGTTTTGGTTTGTATGGCAAGCCAACCACCATCAATAACACTGAAACATTCTCAGCTGTGCCATTCATTTTTCAAATTGGTGGTGAGGCTTATGCCAAGTTGGGTAAGCCCAATAACGGTGGTACAAAGATTTTCTCAATCTCTGGCGACGTTGAGCGCCCTGGTAACTATGAGATTCCATTGGGCACATCCTTTGCCACTCTTTTAGAGTTGGCTGGCGGCATGCGTGGAGGTAAAAAAATCAAAGCAGTGATTCCTGGCGGTTCATCAGCACCGGTCATTCCGGGTGCCATGATGATGGATACAGACATGGACTATGACAGCATTGCCAAAGCAGGTTCAATGTTGGGTTCAGGCGCTGTGATTGTGATGGATGAGACACGCTGCATGGTGAAGTCATTGTTGCGTTTGTCTTATTTCTATCACGAAGAATCATGTGGACAGTGCACACCATGCCGTGAAGGTACTGGTTGGTTGTGGCGCATTGTGAATCGCATCGAGCACGGTGAAGGTCGTCCAGAAGACTTGGATCTTTTGAACGATGTTGCTGCGAATATTCAAGGAAGAACAATTTGTGCATTGGGTGATGCTGCGGCGATGCCTGTGCGGGGCATGTTGAAGCATTACATGGATGAGTTTGCGTATCACGTTGAGCACAAGCGTTGCATTGTGCCGGCTTACGTTTAAACATCCCAAGAGATCGACAGGAAAATACGATGGTTGAAATCGAAATTGATGGCAAAACAGTAGAAATCCAACAGGGTTCTATGGTGATGGATGCGGCTAAGAAAATTGGCACGCACATCCCTCATTTTTGTTATCACAAGAAATTATCGATTGCGGCTAACTGTCGCATGTGTTTGGTTGAAGTTGAAAAAGCTCCTAAACCATTGCCTGCTTGTGCAACACCAGTAACGCCTGGCATGAAAGTGTTCACGCATTCAGAAAAAGCAGTGCAAGCACAAAAATCAGTGATGGAATTTTTGTTGATCAACCATCCTTTGGATTGTCCTATCTGTGATCAAGGTGGTGAGTGTCAATTACAAGACTTGGCTGTGGGTTACGGTAAAACCACATCACGTTACGATGAAGAAAAGCGCGTGGTCTTTCACAAGAATGTGGGTCCATTGATTTCAATGGAAGAGATGAGCCGTTGTATCCACTGCACACGCTGCGTTCGTTTTGGTCAAGAGATTGCTGGTGTCATGGAGTTAGGCATGCTCAACCGTGGTGAGCATTCAGAAATCACATCATTTGTTGGCAAGACCGTTGACTCAGAGTTGTCTGGCAACATGATTGATTTATGCCCAGTGGGCGCATTGACCAGTAAGCCATTCCGTTATTCAGCACGTACTTGGGAATTAGGTCGCAAGCGCTCTGTGAGCCCACATGATTCTTTAGGTGCTAACGTGGTGATGCAAACCAAAGCTAATCAAGTCTTGCGCACAGTACCTTTAGAAAACGAAGCCATCAATGAGTGCTGGATCAGTGATAAAGATCGCTTTGCTTATGAGGGTTTGAACAGCAAAGATCGTTTAAAGAATCCAATGGTCAAGCAAGACAATCAATGGATTGAAACAGATTGGGAGTCTGCTTTAGATTACGTGGCACGTTCTTTGTCATCGATCAAAGAAGATTATGGCTCTGATGCAATCGCTGCTTTGGCACATCCGATTTCAAGTGTTGAAGAGTTATATCTTCTTAAAACACTCATGACTGGTTTGGGTTCTAACAACACTGAAACACGTTTGCGTGCTCAAGATGTGAGCGGTGCAGCAACTGCGCCGTGGTTAGGTATGAAGATTGCTGAAGTGAGTCAATTACAAAGAGCTTTCTTCATCGGTAGTTTCTTGCGCAAAGATCAGCCTTTATTGGCAGCCAGAGTTCGTGCTGCTACTAAGCGTGGTTTGAAAGTGACTCGTTTGGGTGCTAGCACTGAAGACTGGTTGATGCCAGTGGCTGCCAGCGCTCAAGTTTCACCAGCGAATTGGCCAGCCGAATTAGCCGGCGTTGCTGCAGCAGTGGCGCAAGCAAAGGGTGTGAGTGCTCCAAGCAATGCAGCCATCAGTACTCAAGCTAAAGCCATCGCTGACAGTTTATTAAGCGGCGAGCGCAAAGCCCTGTTCTTGGGTGCGGCTGCCATGGCTCATCCACAGTTCGCACAATTACACGCTTACGCACAATTCATTGCAAATCAAACAGAAGCAACTTTAGGATTTTTACCTGAGGGCGGTAACGCCATTGGTGCACATATCGTTGGAGCAGTTTCTGCTTCAGGTATCAATGGTTTGATGGCTAAAAATCTCAAAGCAGTGTTGCTCATGAACATCGAACCGGGGGCAGACTTGCCAGATCCGCAGTTGGCCAAACAAGCTTTGGCAAAAGCTGGCACCGTGATCGCAATGACTGCCTTTGACAGCGCTGAACTTCGTGAAGTGGCAGATGTTTTGTTGCCAATCACGCCGTACACAGAAACTTCTGGCAGCTTCATTAATTTAGAAGGCAGCTTGCAATCTGTGCAAGCCGTGGTCAAGCCTTTGGGCTCAGCGCGACCTGCATGGAAAGTACTTCGTGTGCTTGGCAACTTGATGAGTATGGATGGTTTCTACTTCAATAGTTCTGATGAGGTTTTGGATGAGGCAGTTCCTAAAAACTTTGCAGAACAGTTAAACAACACCACATCTACAGTGCCAGCGATTACTAGCACCTTCACGCCAGCGATTGAGCGTTTAGCGGATGTGACGATTCATTCAACGGATGCGATTGTGCGTCGTGCGCCTGCTTTGCAGTTAACGCAAGATGCTAAGAAGGCTATGAAGTTGGGTGTGCCAACAGATCTCATGATGCAACTGCAACTAAAAGAGGGTGATGTTGTGCGTGTCACTCAAGCCGGATCATCAGTGGACATGCCAGTGACAGAAGAACGTGCGCTGACCAGTGGCGTTGTCAGACTTTCTGCGGGCACAGCATTGAGTGCTCAATTGGGTGGAATGTTTGGTCAATTATCTGTGGAGCGTATATGACCGACTTTATTGAAACAATCAATACCCAAGGTTTAGCTTTCTTCGGTGAGATGGCTTGGTCAATCGTTTGGACTTTGATCAAAATTATGGTCATCGTTTTACCGATGTTTGGATGTGTGGCTTACTTGACTCTCTGGGAACGCAAACTTATTGGTTGGATGCACGTTCGTTTAGGCCCTAATCGCGTGGGTCCTTTGGGTTTGTTGCAGCCAATCGCTGATGCTCTTAAGCTATTGCTCAAAGAAGTCATCATTCCAAGTAAGGCGAGCAAGGTTTTATACATCGTGGCTCCTGTGATGGTGATTGCTCCCGCATTTGCAGCGTGGGCCGTGGTGCCTTTCCAAGCTGACATGGTTTTGGCCAATGTGAACGCTGGTTTGTTGTACGTGATGGCGATCACATCGGTGGGTGTTTATGGCGTGATCTTGGCTGGTTGGGCATCCAACTCTAAATACGCTTTCTTGGGCGCGATGCGTGCCTCAGCTCAAATGGTTTCATACGAAATTGCAATGGGCTTTGCGCTGGCTGCTGTTTTGGTGATTTCTGGCACTTTGAACTTAAGTGACATCGTGAAGTCTCAGCAAACGGGTTACTTCGCAAGCATCGGTTTGAACTTCTTATCATGGAACTGGTTACCCTTGTTTCCAATGTTCTTGATTTATTTCATCTCAGGTGTTGCTGAGTTGAACCGTCATCCATTTGACGTGGTTGAGGGCGAGTCTGAGATTGTTGCTGGCCACATGATTGAATACTCAGGCATGGCCTTTGCGATGTTCTTCTTGGCTGAATACGCCAACATGATTTTGATCGCTGCTTTGACATCTATCTTGTTCTTTGGTGGTTGGGCTCCGATTGTTGATTTACCAATCTTGCGCGATATCCCAGGTATTTTCTGGTTAATTGCCAAGACATTCTTTTTCTTATCTTGTTTTATTTGGTTGCGTGCATCATTCCCACGTTACCGCTACGACCAACTCATGCGTTTGGGTTGGAAGGTATTTATTCCCATCTCGATCTTCTGGATCCTGTTGGTCGGTGCTTGGGTCTTGTCACCCTGGAATATTTGGAAATAAGGCGAGGATTTAAAAATGTTCCAACGTATCCGCGAATTCTTCGGCAGCTTGCTCTTAAAAGAGTTGCTACAAGGCATGGCTTTGACCGGTAAGTATTTGTTCAAGCCAAAGATCACTGTTCAGTACCCTGAAGAAAAAACACCGATGTCTCCACGTTTCCGTGGTTTGCACGCTTTGCGTCGCTACCCGAATGGTGAAGAGCGTTGTATTGCTTGCAAACTATGCGAAGCAGTGTGCCCAGCCATGGCAATCACGATTGAATCAGATCAGCGCGATGACGGTACGCGCAGAACCACCCGTTATGACATCGATTTAACCAAATGTATTTTCTGTGGATTTTGCGAAGAGGCTTGCCCAGTTGATGCAATTGTTGAAACACATATTCATGAGTATCACGGGGAAAAGCGTGGTGACTTGTATTTCACGAAAGACATGTTGCTAGCAGTGGGTGATCGTTATGAAAACGAAATCGCTGCCAACAAAACAGCGGATGCTAAATACAAATGATGCTAGAGCCTAAATCAATTCTCTTTTATATCTTTGCTGCCATTTTGATCATGGCTGCTTTGCGTGTGATCACTGCCCGCAATCCAGTTCACGCTGCATTGTTCTTGGTTTTATCTTTCTTCACAGCGGCCGCCATTTGGATGTTGTTGCACGCTGAGTTCTTGGCTATTTTATTGGTCTTAGTTTACGTTGGTGCAGTGATGGTCTTGTTCTTGTTCGTGGTCATGATGCTTGATCTGGACTTGGATCATTTGCGCAAAGGTTTCAAGCAATACATGCCAGTAGCTTCTTTGGTGGGTGCGGTGATTGTGGCTGAGATGGCAGTTGTGTTGATTCGTGGCTTTATTGGTACCACACAGCCTATCAGAAACATGGATCCTGAAGTAGCTGCTAATAACACCAAGGCTTTGGGTATTTTGCTTTACACCGATTACCTGTTCAGCTTTGAAGTTGCCGGCATTATTTTGTTGGTCGCCATCATTGCTTCCGTGGCTTTGACTTTACGTCGTCGCAAAGACACGAAAACTCAAGATATTCCTGATCAAATTCGCACCAGAAAAGAAGATCGCGTGCGCATGGTCACCTCTATGAATGCTGATTCATCAGCCAATAAAGAATCTTAGGACAGTGATGATGAGACATTTCGGGAAAAGGATTTATTCATGACAATCACCTTAGCTCATTACTTAGTGTTGGCTGCCATATTGTTTGCGATTGGCGTGGTTGGTATTTTTTTGAATCGTAAGAACATCATCGTTTTGTTGATGTCTTTGGAATTGATGTTATTGGCCGTTAATTTGAATTTCATTGCCTTTTCTCACTATCTTGGAGATATGGCTGGTCAAGTATTCGTATTCTTTATTCTGACCGTGGCAGCTGCTGAAGCAGCCATCGGCTTGGCAATTTTGGTCACGATGTTCCGCAAGCTCGACACGATCCATGCTGAAGATCTCGGACAACTGAAGGGTTAAGACAGATCATATGACTACTCCAATCTTGAACCCTCTTGTATTACTGGCCATTCCATTAGCTCCATTGGTGGGTGCTGTTATCGCCGGTTTATTTGGCACTAAATTCTTGGGCAATCTCATTGGTCGCTCAGCTTCACACACTGTCACCATTCTAGGCGTGGCTATTTCATGCATCCTTTCGTTCATGGTCTTGAATGATGTGATGGATGGCGCAAGATTTAACGAAACTATTTATACGTGGATGCAGTTGGGTGAGTTGAGTCTAGAAGTTGGTTTCTTGGTTGATCCATTGACCGCCATGATGATGGTGGTAGTGACATTCGTTTCTTTGATGGTGCATATATACACCATTGGTTACATGGCAGAGGACGAAGGCTATGCCCGATTCTTCTCATATATCTCTTTGTTCACCTTCTCCATGTTGATGTTGGTGATGAGCAATAACTTCTTGCAGCTTTTCTTTGGCTGGGAAGCGGTGGGCTTGGTTTCTTATTTATTGATTGGCTTTTGGTATAAGCGACCAACCGCCATCTTTGCCAACATGAAAGCCTTCTTGGTCAACCGTGTGGGTGACTTTGGTTTCATTTTAGGTATTGGTCTTTTGTTGGCTTACACCGGCAGCATGAGTTACGACGGCGTGTTTGCTCAAAAAGACTTGTTGGTTCAACAGGTCTTGCCTGGTACTGATTGGAATTTGGTCACAGTGGCTTGCGTTTGCTTGTTCATTGGCGC
>JAGVCB010000075.1 GCA_020059445.1 Polynucleobacter sp.
ACATTGGTGATGATGAAATCAGCACCTTGTGCAGCTTCTGCAGGTGTTGAACAGGCAACGGCACCTGCCTCAATCAAATGTTTTGCTTCATTTTCAAAAACCTCAGGACGTCTTGCGCAAACACGCAGTTGATGACCTGCTTTTAATAAAAAGCCAGCCATGGGACGACCCATATTACCTAGTCCAATAAATGCTATGGCGCTCATCTGATTTGAAACCTTTATCAATACTTGAAGTTATCTTGAAGTTATTTTTATCTAGGCAAAAAGATCGTTGAACCTGTGGTTTTACGATCCTCTAAATCACGATGCGCCTGAGCTGCATCTTGCAATTGATAACGTTGGTTGATTTCAATTTTGATTTTTCCGTTGATCACCTTATCAAACAGATCAGCAGACATTGGCTCTAACAAGCTTCTGTCATGAGCATAGGTCATCACAGTTGGTCTGGTTAACTTCAGAGAACCTTTAACACCCAAAATACCCACATCAATCGGCGGTACAGGGCCAGAGGCGTTGCCGTAGGTCACCATCATGCCGCGTGGCTTAATACAATCCAATGATTGCATAAAGGTGTCTTTACCAATTGAGTCATACACAACGTTCACACCTTTGCCGTTGGTCAACTCTTTGGTGCGTGCCACGAAATCTTCCTTCGTGTACAAAATCGTGTGATCACAGCCATAAGACTTGGCAAGCGCTGCTTTTTCTTCTGAACCCACTGTGCCAATCACTGTGGCGCCCAATAATTTGAGCCATTGCATTGCAATCAAACCAACACCGCCAGCAGCTGCGTGGAATAAAACCGTGTCGCCTGCTTGCACTTTGTAGCTATCAGTCAACAAATAATTAACAGTCAGTCCTTGCAACATCATGGCTGCACCCATCTCAAATGAAATGGCATCAGGTAGCTTCACCACGATTTCTGCTGGCATCACGCGCACTTGTGAATATGCTCCAGCAGGTTTACCTGCGTAAGCAACACGATCACCTGCTTTGACATGCTTCACATTTGAACCAACTGATTCAATCACACCAGAAGCTTCCATACCAAGCCAACCTGGCAATGGTTGTGGGTAAACACCTTTGCGGAAATAAACGTCAATGAAGTTCAAGCCGATGGCCTCATGAACCACCCTCACCTCATCAGGGCCTGGGGCTGCAACCTCAATGTCAACCCACTGCAAAACCTCTGGACCACCCACTTGCATCATTTTGATGGCTTTTGACTGAATCACACTCATGACTGTCTCCTGTTTTATTTAGTTGTTTTTTGCTTAATTTTTGAGTTTTTTGGCTAATCAGGCGCTAATTTGCCTAAAATCACAATCTTAGCTAAATATATAGCAATTCTTCAATAAAAGTTATTCAGGGAGTCTTTATGGCCGGTCATTCCAAATGGGCCAATATTCAGCACCGCAAAGGACGCCAAGATGAGAAGCGCGGCAAGATTTGGACAAAATTGATCCGTGAAATCACGGTGGCCGCAAAAATGGGTGGCGGTGATATTGCCACCAACCCGCGTTTGCGCTTGGCGATTGATAAAGCCAAAGACTCCAATATGCCCAGCGATAACGTTCAACGTGCGGTTCAACGTGGCACAGGATCATTAGAAGGCGTCAATTACGAAGAAATTCGTTACGAAGGTTATGGTTTAAATGGTGCTGCTGTGATCGTTGATGCCCTGACTGATAACAGAACCAGAACAGCGGCAGAAGTTCGCCACGCATTCACAAAACATGGCGGCAATTTGGGCAGCGATGGCTCAGTGGCTTTTTTATTCAAGCATTGTGGTCGCATGTTCTTTGCCCCAGGCACTTCTGAAGATGCTCTGATGGAAGCCGCTCTAGAAGCTGGCGCAGATGATGTGATCCCTCAGGAGGATGGCTCTATTGAGGTGGTCACGCCTCCTTATGAATTTGCACAAATCAAAGATGCTTTGATTGCTAAAGGTTTTTCTCCAGAACTCGGTGAAGTCACGATGCGCCCAGATGCTGAAAGCGATTTATCTGGAGATGACGCCATCAAAATGCAAAAACTATTGGACGCCCTAGAGTCATTGGATGATGTACAAGAAGTATTCACCAACGCATCCATGGAATAGTTTTGAATTAGCAATAATTATTCAGCTTGGTCGAGTAAATATTTAAATTAGGTTTTGAAAGTTTCTTATGAAAATTTTAGTGATTGGTTCTGGTGGTCGTGAGCATGCACTTGCATGGAAATTGGCACAGTCTCCAAAAGTACAAAAAGTATTTGTGGCTCCTGGCAATGGCGGAACAGCCACAGCCGCTGCCAAAAACATGGGTATTGAGAACCTCAACGTCACTGATTTGAATGCTTTGGCCACATTTGCCAAAACAGAACAAATCCACTTGACCGTGGTTGGTCCAGAAGCCCCATTGGCTGGTGGCATTGTGGATATTTTCAGAGGCCAAGGTTTGCGTATTTTTGGACCCACTCAAAAAGCAGCCCAACTTGAGTCTTCAAAAGATTTTGCAAAAGCGTTCATGAAACGCCATCAAATCCCAACAGCTGAGTATCAAACCTTTTCAAATATCCAAGAAGCACACGCATACATTGATGCCAAAGGTGCACCCATCGTTATCAAAGCAGACGGCTTAGCTGCGGGCAAAGGCGTGGTCGTTGCCATGACCCTCGAAGAAGCCCATGGTGCGATTGACATGATGTTGTCTGATAACAAATTAGGTGATGCTGGCGCCAGAGTGGTGATCGAAGAATTTTTACAAGGTGAAGAAGCCAGCTTCATTGTGATGGTCGATGGTAAAAATGTTTTAACCTTGGCTACCAGCCAAGACCACAAGCGTTTACTCGATGCTGATCAAGGTCCTAATACAGGTGGCATGGGCGCTTACTCGCCAGCACCAGTGGTCACACCAGAAATCCACGCCCGCGCTTTACGAGAAATCATCATGCCAACCGTGAAAGGCATGGCCGCTGATGGCATTCCATTCACAGGCTTTTTATACGCCGGCTTAATGATCGATAGCAAAGGACAAGTCAAAACTTTAGAATTTAATTGCCGCATGGGTGACCCTGAAACACAACCGATCATGGCTCGCCTCAAGAGCGACTTCTTAATTGCTTTAGATGCAGCGGTAGGCGGTAAGCTTGATCAAGTGGAATTGGAATGGGATACCCGAATCGCCTTAGGTGTGGTGATG
>JAGVCB010000220.1 GCA_020059445.1 Polynucleobacter sp.
ATGCTGGCTTTTCACTATCGATTAGTGCGGGTACGGTATCTACCGGCGATCAATTTTTGTTAAGACCGACGTATGCCGGGGCTAGTAACTATTCAGTGACAGCAACAATCAGTGACATTGCAACAGCTGCGGCGGGAACTTTAATACAACCAAACCCAGTTGTCGCCCCGGCACCCGGCGATAATTCAAACGTACTTGCCATGCTGGCCAAACAAACTTCATTGGTCATGAATGGTGGTTTAAGTAGCTATCAAGATACTTTGGGAGGGCTGATCAGTACAGTTGGCAATAAATCAGCTGAATTGAAAGCCACGAGTGCGTATGCAGAACAGTGGCAACAGAGCTCAAGCATTGCCATGGAGAATTACTCTGGCATTAACCTTGAAGAAGAGGCGGCAAACTTATTGCGCTATCAACAAGCCTATCAAGCGTCGGGCACTGTCTTGCAAATGGCTAGACAGATGTTTGATAGCATCCTCGGCATCATGCGGTAATCAAATACTTAGGTAACCTATGCGTATCAGTACCAATACAATTTATCAGCTCAGCACCAGTCAAATGACTGCCCTACAAGAGAAAATATCTACAACTTCTCAACAGGCAAGTACTGGTAAAAAAGTCATGACCCCTCAAGATGATCCAGTGGGTTCAGCGAAGCTACTAGAAGCAAAGCAAGCGATTTCAATCAATGATCAATATGCTGTGAATCGCAATGCATTGAAATACACCGTTGGTATTGCTAATGTGGCTTTAAACGGTGTTCAAGACGTTATGCAGAGCATGAATGAGCAGATCGTTAGTTTGGGTAATGGAACCTTAAGTAACTCTAATCGCCAGTCAATTGCATTAACAATGCAATCTCAATTAGATCATTTGGTGTCTCTTTCAAATACCAAAGATGCTGCTGGGCATTACATATTCTCTGGGTATAAGTCTGACACAGCCTCCATTGATGCATCAACGTATGCCTATGGTGGCGATCCATACAATGCCGTGATACAAGTTGATAGCTCGACGCAATTAGGTTTGGGGATCAATGCCAACACAATGTTTTCAAGCGGGTTTCTCGCTCAAGTTAAAACAAGCATCAATACATTGAGTAATGTGGCATCAACAGATGCTCAAATAGCCACAGCTATCAGTGATTTATCTACAGCATTCAATGCTTCTCAGATAACCGTCAATGCTGCACAGGTGACGCTTGGAACATCTGAAAATAGATTAACAAGCATGGACTCGATTGGCAGTGAACGCGCTTTGGCTTATAAGGATGCTGTCTCTTCTTTAGAAGACGTTGATTACAACAAAGTTTTATCAGATTTAGCGAGACAGCAATTGCAGCTTCAGGTGGCTCAAAAGACATTCACTCAAATCAGCAACTTGAGCATCTTTAATTACATAAAGTAATCAATAGGCAGACAGTTAACTGGCCAAGGTGGCAGTTGCCTGTCTGATCATTTGAATTCCCATATCCAATGAATTGATGATAGGGGTACTCCAGTAGGGCATATTGATAGAAAGCATCAAAAAGCCAACGCCAATGGTGATAGGAAAGCCAATACCAAACAGGTTCAATTGAGGCGCGGCTTTGGTCAGAATTCCAAGAGCAATGTTAGCTATCAACAGGGTGGTCACAATAGGCAAAGAAAGTTGCAAGCCAATACTGAAGATATGAGATCCCCAATAAGCAAGATCTCTAAATGCAATGGGAGCCAAAGAAATTTGATTGATAGGGATTGTTTTAAAGCTATCAAAAAATGATTCGAGCATGACTAAGTGCAAATTGGTACTGAGAAATACAGCCAAGGCCAGCAAAGATAAAAATTGAGAAATCACAATTGTTTGCGCTTGCGTTTGGGGATTATAAAAAGTTGCAAAGCCCAAACCCATTGATACACCAATCAATTCACCGGCCATCTCAATGGCTGAAAATATCACCCGCATGACAAAACCGATTGAAATACCAATTAAAAATTGATTGATCAAGATCAGAAGACCATCCATCGATAATGGGTCTTTTGTGACCGTGAGTGATATGTCAGGCATGATCAAAATGGTCATAGCGATGGCTAAACCAATGCGTGTTGTGACTGGAAAAGAATTCTGGCTAAGAAGTGGTGCGCTTGAAAAAAGGCCCAATATTCGGCTAAAAGGCCAAATAAAAGTAGCGACTAGATTGAGTAATTCTTGACTGGTTATCTGGAACATGGCCTATTCAATCAAGATGCCTTGGTACTTTAACCGCCAAAACTAGCAATATTGGTCAGTACTAGCTTGAAGTAGTCTTCAAACGATGTCAGCATCCAAGGGCCTGCAACCACCAAAGCAATGAGAATTCCCAAAAGTTTTGGAATGAAAGAAAGTGTTGATTCATTGATTTGAGTGGCTGCTTGAAAAATACTGACCACAAGTCCAATCACCAAAGCTACTAACAGTAATGGACCAGCCAGCATGATAGTCAAATCAATTGCCTGTCTACCAAGCATCATCGTGTCTTGTGGATTCATGAGTTTTTCAAGAAAAACTTTGGGCTAAAGAACCTAACAATAACTGCCAGCCATCCACAAGAACAAAGAGCATCAATTTAAATGGTAGCGACACAATGGATGGTGGAACCATCATCATACCCATGGCCATTAATATCGAAGCAACCACCATATCAATGATCAAGAATGGAAGAAATACCGTGAAGCCGATTTGAAAAGCAGTTTTTAATTCGCTTGTGACAAA
>JAGVCB010000053.1 GCA_020059445.1 Polynucleobacter sp.
CCAATCCTCAACCGTCACAACTGGAAAGGATGCGCCATAAGGCTTGCCGGTAGCAGGATTCGTACTCATAGGTCCCGTAGAGCCAAAGCATGAACCGAGATTATTAACGCCGATCACAAAAAATTGATCAGTGTCTACAGGCTTACCAGGACCAACCATGTTGTCCCACCAGCCCACATCATTCGGGTTCGTGGCGCTGACGCCAGCAACGTGGTGGGAAGCATTCAGAGCATGGCAAATCAGAATGGCATTACTTTTTTGGGCATTTAACTGCCCGTAGGTTTCAACCACTAAGTTGTAATCAGCAAGACTTGCCCCGCTTTGCAACTTCAATGGTGTTGCAAAGTTAAGTACTTGAGGCGTTACAAGCCCTAGACTCATGCTGAGAATAAAACTCTCATTGGTAACTCGTTAAATTCAGTTGGTGACTTTTTAAAGCCACTTCTAGCATAACGATGCCAGCGACCAACCACATAGCTCATCATCATGGCTGCCCTGGCGCTCACCTCTTGACCATCTGAAGACTGTGTCAAGCGACCTTGAGTTTGCGCAATGCGCAAAGATTGTTTTAATGAAGACTCAATGCGCTCAAAAATCTGCAAGATTCTTTCTTGCAAACGCTCATCTTCAAGCCATAAAGCATCGCCCAATAAAACCCGAATCATTCCAGGGTTCTTTTCACCAAAACCCAATAACAGCATCAAAATTTCTTGGGCTTGACGATCACCCGCCTCTTCACGCTCTGAGATTTGATTGATCAAGCCAAAAATAGTTTGTTCAATAAAAGCAATCAGCCCCTCAAACATCTGCGCCTTGCTAGCAAAGTGGCGGTACAAAGCTGCCTCAGAAACCTCTAACTTTGCAGCCAAGGCAGCAGTGGTCACGCGATCACCTTTTGGGCTTTCTAACATTTCTGCCAATACTTGCAAAATTTGTATTCTTCTCTCGCCCGGACGGGGACGTTTACGAACTGGTGCTGATGCAGCGCTCTCGGCTTCGTCAGAGATGGGCATTTGATTAAATGGTGAGTTCATTTGAGTTTTTGCCAACTTTTAAATAGGTGATGCATCGATTGTACTTCCAGAGACACACTTCCTCGGTTTTGAGTGTAAGCCCTAACATGTCTTTTAAACCATACGGTCTTTATGCCTAATTTTGAATACTCTAGCAAATGACCCAATGTGTCATCCACCAAAATAGCTCTTTGAGGAGCGCATCGGTACTTATTCAAGAGTCTTTTAAGCATCAAGTGATCGGGTTTGGGTCGCCACTGTTGATGAAGCTCCATATCTTCGACGGCCTCTATCGCTTTAAAGCAACCCATGAGACCCAGCTCCTTCAAAACCTTCAATGCATAGGCTTTTGGAGCATTGGTGAGTATGATTTTTTCACCAGGCAAGCGATTCAAGATCTGCCGAAGCCCTTTTTCGCCGCGAACCATGCCTGCCAGATCTTGCAAATGCTTCCCGCTGACTTCGTTAAAGAGGTGGGTTTCATGCAAAAAATGGTGTGGATCAACCGCATGATGTTTGACCAAGCCCAACAATGTTGCGCCATACATGCGCCAATAATGGTCTCTTAATTGACTGGCAGCTTGGGGATCTAAATTTAAATGACGAGCCACATAGCTCGTCATTGCTCGATTGATAGAGGGGAAAATTGCACTGGATGCATCGTGCAATGTGTTGTCTAAATCAAATAACCATAAAGGTTGGCGCATGCCAATCTCAATTAGCTCAATGAGATCGGATCATCGTACCAAAAGCTTGCTCGGTCAAAATCTCCAAAAGCAAGGAGTGTTCGATTCGGCCATCGATGATGTGCACTGAGTTAACGCCGCTCTTAGCTGCATCTAATGCAGAAGAAATCTTTGGCAACATACCGCCAGAAATTGTGCCGTCTGCAAATAAACCATCAATTTCTCTGGCAGTTAAATCAGTCAACAGGTTGCCGCTCTTATCCATCACGCCCGGAATGTTGGTCATCATGACCAATTTCTCAGCCTTCAGAATCTCAGCCATCTTGCCAGCCACCAAGTCAGCATTGATGTTGTACGCCTGGCCATCTTCACCAAAACCAATCGGTGAAATCACTGGAATGAATGCATCGTCTTGCAAAGCTTTTACAACAGCAGGATTGATTGAGTCGATTTCACCAACAAAGCCAATGTCTAGCATCTCACCTGGCTTCTCTTTATTTGGGATCATCATTTTGCGTGCATGAATCAAGCCGCCATCTTTACCAGTCAAGCCAACTGCCTGACCGCCAAAATGATTGATCAACATCACGATGTCTTGCTGCACTTCACCGCCAAGAACCCACTCCACCACCTCCATGGTTTCTTCATCGGTCACACGCATGCCCTGAAGAAAAGTACCAGCTTTACCCACTTTTTTCAAAGCGTCATCAATTTGAGGGCCGCCACCGTGAACCACCACAGGATTCATACCCACCAATTTCAACAAAATGACGTCGCGAGCAAAACCTTCTTTCAGTCGCTCTTCAGTCATGGCGTTTCCGCCGTATTTGATAACAATTGTTTTTCCGTGATACTTCTTAATGTACGGCAAAGCCTGGGCCAAAACCTCGGCCTTAATTGCAGGGGAAACGTCTTTAAGTTCAGCTAGTGGTATGCTCATTCGCGGATTGTAAGATTAGTTGCCATGCTTGGCTAGAATTTTTATTCAATTATGCAAAAAGGCGGCTCAAAGCCGCCTTTTATGAGGAAAACTTTCGCGAAGCTTTCCTGTCCAGGGTCAAAGTAAGTTAGAAGTTACCCCTCAAACCCACCTTGATTGCTCGTGCACCAGCGGGAGCCATGTCACGCAAAACAGATGAGGCATTGCGAGCTTCCACATCCGTCACGTTGTCTACCCTCATGAAAAGATAGGCCGACTTCATGCCTGAAACAGTCGTTTTGTATGAAGCGCCCAAACCGAACATCGTGTAACTTGGTGTTGCCCCCAAATCATCGGCATAACGATTCTGGCGAGCAGCATATTGCACATCTACCTGACTTGAATACTTGCCCTCTGAATACACCAAAGCAGCACTCAAGCGCAATGGTGAGATACGAGGCAATGCACCACCAGTTGAGCGATTTTCACCACGCACATAATCAGCCTTCCAATCCATGTTCAACTGACTGGCCTTGCCAAACAAGCCTGAAGCCAAAGGAAAGCGGCCATCGGCCTCTAGGCCATACAAGCGTGCTTTGATGCCGCTGAAATTGTATTTGGGAACGCACTCGACACCTGAGCTATCGCAAGTAGAACTTCCAGATGGCGGTAAACCCGTTGCCTCATCAACCTCGCCATCCTGAATCAAGCCGATGAAATTACTGAACTCAGTGACATAAGCTCCAAAATTAGCGCGCGTGGTTGGGGTTTTAAATTTCATCCCCAATTCAAGCGTGGTACCTTTTTCTTTTTTGTTATTGGCATTACCCTGCTCATATGTTTCTGTGGCGTGATGCATGCCATTTGCATAGAGCTCGTAAAAAGTTGGGGCGCGCTCGGTGTATGACAATCCGCTCGTGGCCGTCCAACCAG
>JAGVCB010000156.1 GCA_020059445.1 Polynucleobacter sp.
ACGAAGAAGCTCAGCAGCAAGTTGGTTTTGCTGACAGAATTTTTATCACTAAAACAGATTTGGTTGATGCAAAAGCGGTTGATCAGTTAAAGCATCGTTTGATGCATATGAATCCTCGTGCGCCAATCACAGGTATTACTCAAGGAACCGTGTCTTTGGATCAGGTGCTTGATTTGCGTGGCTTTAATTTGAACGACAAGCTTGATATTGACCCACATTTCTTAGAGCAAGACGATCATGACCATGAAAACTGTGGACACGACCACCATGAGCATGGTCCTGACTGTAACCACGGACATGACCATCAACATGTGCACCAGCAAGCTCAGCCTGTGCAATTCATGAAAAAGACCCACACAGACAAAATTCAGTCCTTTGTCTTTAGAAGTGATCGACCATTTGATTCTCAGAAGCTTGAGGACTTTTTGGGTGGAATTTTGTCAGTATTTGGCGCTAAGATGTTGAGATATAAAGGTGTTTTGTATATCAAGGGTGGTGCACGTAAAGTCATCATTCAGGGTGTTCATGAAATGATGGGCTCGGACATGGGTGCGCCTTGGGGTAAAGAGAAAAAAGAAACCAGGATGGTTTTCATTGGAATTGACCTTCCTAAAGATGTTTTATTGGGTGGCCTTGAAACATGTTTGGTGTAATCTTTATAGATTAGAGTAGAATCCGCGCCCTGAGCCCTTATAAAATCCAGTGCTATTGCGGTGCAATAAAGATCCTCTAAGGAGCTTGTAAAGAGACAGCAAGGGTTTTAAATTTAGTGAAGTAAGAACAAAGTCCCGAAAGGACAAGAAATGAGCAAGAAAGTATTAACAGAAGCAGATATCGTAAAAATGCCTGAAAAGGATTATATGAATGCTGCTCAACTAGAATTTTTCAAAGCTAAGTTGTTAGCTTTGAAGGCTGATCTTTTGCTGCACGCAAACGAAACCACTGAGCATCTTCGTGAAAACGTTTTGGTGCCTGATCCAGCCGACCGTGCCACGATTGAAGAAGAGCACGCTTTGGAATTACGCACACGTGACCGTGAGCGCAAACTTCTCAAGAAAGTGGAGCAGTCTTTATTGAGCATCGAGTCTGGTGACTATGGTTGGTGTGAAGAAACTGGTGAGCCTATCGGTATTCCACGTTTGTTGGCACGTCCAACAGCCAATCTATCTTTAGAGGCGCAAGAGCGCCGCGAATTGCGCCAAAAACTATTTGGTAACTAACCACAGCCAGTGGTGTTGAAACCTCGTACGATTTTTCTTTTAATTTTCCTTGTCATGGGCTTGTTTGTAGCCCAGTGGCAAGGTTTCAGCCATGGCATTGCGCATGGTTTGACAGCGACTCAGTATCAGCCGTCTGCTCATACGGCATCTGCACATCAAGCTGATCATGCCAAACACCATCATGCTCACAATGACCATCAATCTGATGGCAAACATCATTGTGCTGCTTATGATTCTCAAACATTGAGTATGGCAGTGCCGGCATTGCCGTTGAGCTTGCCAGTGATTGATAAGACCAATGTGGCAATTAATAGCTATATCACTTATCAAGCTTCCATCGAAGCCTACCGACCTTTTGATGTCAGAGGCCCGCCTAATTCCTAAGCATTGAACTTTACTCACGCCAAGTGCGTGATCTTTATTCATGTTTAGGAGAAACACATGCAAGTCTTTATGCGCACTGCTTTCAGTGCCGCAGCAATTGCTGCTTTATCAGTTCCATTCGCTCACGCACAACAAACGTTGGCACCCGTGGTGGTCAGCGCCAATCTTCTTGGTGCAGACATCAATGATTTAATCACTCCTGTGAGTGTGTTACGTGGCGATCAATTGTCACAAAAGCAATCAAGTACTTTAGGTCAAACCTTGAACGGTTTACCAGGCGTTAGTTCTACAGACTTTGGCCCCAACTCTAGTCGACCAACCATTCGTGGTTTGGATGGCGATCGTGTTCGTGTGATGAGTAATGGTGGCGCAAGTTTAGATGCTTCAACTTTGTCCTATGATCATGCGGTGGCAATGGAGCCATTGTTGGTTGAGCAAATTGAAGTCGTTCGTGGACCAGCAGCTCTTCAGTATGGTGGCAGCGCGATTGGTGGAGCTGTTAACGTGATTGATAACCGCATACCCAAAGCACCTGTGAAAGGCGTTCATGGTCGCGCTGAGGTAAGAGCAGGCGGCGCTGAATCAGAAAAAGCAGCAGCCGGTTTAGTGACCGCAGGTAACGGCGCCTTTGCAATCCATGTTGATGGTTCCAGCAGAAAAACCGATGATTTAAAAGTTCCAAAGCAAGCTGGGCGCGAAGGCTATATCAGCCAAGGAAAATTGCTGAACAGTGATGCTGATCAACAAGGTGGTGCGCTGGGATTTTCTTTGACAAATGATCATGGGTATCTAGGACTTTCAGTTGACACCTATCGCAATGAATACGGTACAGGTTTGTATGAAGAGGGTGATATTGCGAGTCCAACCAGAATCAAATTAAAACAAGACAAATTAACTCTTGCCGGTGAGCAAAGAAATCTTGGTGGTAAGGCAGGTCCTTTTGAATCAATCAGAGGATCATTTAGCGCAACGGATTACAAGCACGAGGAGTCTGCCGGTGGTGCGGTTGAATCAACCTTTAAGAATAAAGGTTGGGACAGTCGCATTGAGGGCACTCATTTACCCATTCAAACTTCAATGGGTGCTTTAAAAGGTGCGTGGGGCATTCAGGGGGCGGAGTTTAAGTTCTCGGCAATTGGTGATGCAACTTTTGTGCCGAATACGCAAACCAATAGCATGGCTTTGTTTGTGTTTGAGGAGCTCTCTTTTGCACCAGGCAAGGCTGTGAACGCAGGCTTAAGACTTGAGTCTGTGAAGGTCGATAGTTTTGGTGGCGGCAACAATGGAGAGGGCGTTGAATTTGATGCAGATAGCAAAAAGTTCAAACCATTCAGCGCTTCAGTTGGCTATCGTCAAGATGTGGGCTCTGGTTGGACG
>JAGVCB010000146.1 GCA_020059445.1 Polynucleobacter sp.
ATAACCCTCGGATACGGGAAGCACTTTTGCATGCCTTGAATCAGAACGACATCTTACAAACATCTGTTGGTGATATCTATTCTCAAACCTGTTTGTCATATCTTCCCTGCAACACAGCTTACCTCCTTCCACCTGCACTTGCCGATAAGCTTACAAGTAATTTTGAGAAATCCAAACAATTGTTGAGCGTCTTCTCTGACCACAAAGTGAGTCAACAAAGTAACTTGTTGTCCCAATGAAGGCATTTGGTAAAGAGTGCTCATAGGTACATCGACTTCATAGCCAACGCCATGGCAATCAATGATTAATCTGGGTGGGGTGTTGGCAATCAAGGTGCCTTGAATTCTTCCGATCATGTCGACATCTTAAGCTGATTAGCGAAATTGGTGAAGGCGTTCGTTGAGCTCTCGATGATGGGCAGCACAAATAGCGACCGCCAGAGCGTCTGAGGCATCTGTGCCAGCAATCTTATTGAGCTTGAGTAAACGTTTGACCATTTCTTGAACTTGGCTTTTGCTGGCTCTGCCAGTGCCTACGATCGCTTTCTTGACTTCAAGAGCGCTGAATTCAACCATGGGTAAACCATCTGAGACCAAAGAAGCAATCGCTGCCCCACGAGCTTGACCCAATAAAAGAGTCGACCTTGGATTGACGTTCAGAAACACCTGTTCCATTGATGCCGCATTGGGTTTATACAACTCGACAACTTCACGAATACCTGCATAAAGGGTGGCCAGTCTTTGGGGCACTGGTATTTCAGTACCGCCTGTTTCAATCGTGCCTGAGGCAATGTAATGAAGGCGCTGACCCTGCACCTCTATTACGCCAAAACCTGTGACGCGAAGTGCTGGGTCAATGCCTAAGATTCTCATTGATTAATGACGGAAATGACGTGTGCCGGTGTAAACCATTGCAACACCGCGTTCATCTGCAGCAGCAACCACTTCATCATCACGCATACTGCCACCTGGTTGAATCACACAGGTAGCGCCTGCATCGACGACCACATCTAGACCGTCTCTGAACGGGAAGAAGGCGTCACTCGCTACGGCAGAGTTCTGTAGAGTTAAACCAGCGTTTTGCGCTTTGATGCTGGCAATTCTGGCAGAGTCAATGCGGCTCATTTGGCCAGCGCCAACACCAAGAGTCATGCCATCGCCACAGAAAACAATCGCATTGGATTTAACGTATTTAGCAACGCGCCAAGCAAACATCAAATCTTCCATTTCTTTGGCGGAAGGTTGACGCTTGGTTACCACGCGCAACTCAGACAGAAGAACATTCTTTGAATCAGGACTTTGCACTAAAAGACCACCACCCACACGTTTGATATCTTGTGGATTGATAGTTTCAGCCAGTTCGATTTCTAATAAGCGAACGTTTTGTTTACTGGCGAATATGGCCAATGCTTCTGGTGTGAATGCTGGAGCAATTAATACTTCTACAAATTGTTTAGAAACTGCTTCTGCAGTGGCGCCATCGCATGGACGATTAAAAGCAATGATGCCGCCAAAAGCTGAGGTTGAATCAGTTTTAAATGCTTTTTGGTAAGCCTCAAGCGCTGATCCTGCAACAGCTACACCGCAAGGATTGGCATGTTTGATGATCACGCAAGCAGGCTGTCCTGATGTCACGGTTGAGCCAAAGCTCTTAACGCATTCCCACGCAGCATCTGCATCGGCAATGTTGTTGTATGACAACTCTTTGCCTTGCAATTGGCGGTAATTGGCCAACGCACCAACAACTGCTTGAGTATCTTTGTAGAAAGCAGCACTTTGATGTGGGTTTTCACCATAGCGCATTTCTTGAACTTTATCGAAGGCCAAGTGGAAAGTTTGCGGATAAGCACTTCTTTTGCCATGGTCCAAATCATCGCCGAGGCTCGATAGATAGTTTGCAATCGCGCCATCATATTGAGCTGTGTGGGCATACACTTTTTTAGCAAGTGCGAAATTTGTCTTAAATGAAACTTCATTATTGTTGGCGCGCATTTCAGTTAAAACCGCATCGTAGTCAGATGGAGAAATAAGAACTGTCACGTCTTGATGATTTTTTGCAGCTGCACGCAACATGGCTGGACCACCAATATCAATGTTCTCGATTGCATCCTCAAATGAACAAGTTTGTTGTGCCACAGTTTTTTGGAATGGATAGAGGTTGATGACCAGCATATCAATCGCCTCAATGCCATGTTCTTTGATAGCTGCCATGTGCTCTGGAGTGTCTCGGCGGGCCAATAAACCGCCATGGACCATGGGGTGCAATGTTTTTACGCGACCATCAAGCATTTCTGGAAAGCCGGTGATTTCTGAAACCTCAATAACAGGTAAGCCATTTTCAGCAAGAAGCTTGGCTGTGCCGCCGGTAGAAATTAATTTGACGCCACACTCATGAAGTGATTTCGCAAACGGAACAATGCCAGATTTATCAGAGACAGAAAGAAGGGCTGTACGAATCATAGTTATCTTTAAATTAAAGGTGAGTAAGTGAAATGGAATTGAAATGGAATTGAAATGAAGTAGAACTTATAAAAGTCCGTGTTCTTGTAACTTTTTTCTCAGGGTGTTTCTGTTAATGCCTAAATAGTTGGCTGCCAAAGATTGATTTTGTCCTGCATGTTTCATGATCAGCTCAAGCACTGGTTTTTCCATCACGGTTAGAACCATTTGGTAAACGTTGCTTGGAGCAGTGTCGCCCAGATCATCTAAATAACGTTTCAGGTGTTTTTCAAT
>JAGVCB010000114.1 GCA_020059445.1 Polynucleobacter sp.
AGTCCGGTCGTGCCGGGCGATGATCCAACCCTACTTTTTACGAATGCGGGTATGAATCAGTTCAAAGATGTTTTCTTGGGCTTTGATAAGCGGGCTTACAGCCGAGCCACTACCGCGCAGAAATGTATTCGTGCTGGTGGTAAGCACAATGACCTAGACAATGTTGGCTATACGGCCCGTCACCACACATTCTTTGAGATGTTGGGTAACTTTTCTTTTGGCGATTACTTTAAAAAAGATGCGATCAGTTACGCTTGGGAATTACTGACCACTGTTTACAAGTTACCTGCAGACAGGTTGTGGGTGACTGTTTATGCCGAAGATGATGAGGCATATGAAATTTGGCAAAAAGAAATTGGCGTGCCAGCAGAAAGAATCATTCGCATTGGTGACAATAAAGGTGGTCGTTACGCATCTGATAACTTCTGGATGATGGGTGACACAGGTCCTTGTGGTCCTTGCACAGAAATCTTTTATGACCATGGTGAGCACATCGCTGGCGGTCCCCCTGGCAGTCCTGACGAAGATGGCGATCGCTACATCGAAATTTGGAATAACGTCTTCATGCAATTTAACCGCGATGAAGATGGTGTGATGCACCCACTCCCTAAGCCGAGTGTTGATACTGGAATGGGTCTTGAGCGTATTGCTGCAGTTTTGCAGCATGTCCACTCAAATTATGAAATCGATTTATTTGTTAATTTACTCAATGCCGCTAAAGCAGCTGTTGATGGTGCTGGTGCTGGCGACTGTGATGCCAACAGCCCATCACTCAAAGTGATTGCCGACCATATCCGCGCATGTTCTTTCACAGTTGCAGATGGCGTGATTCCAGGTAATGCGGGCCGTGGTTATGTTTTGCGTCGTATCACTCGCCGTGCGATTCGCCATGGTTACAAGCTAGGTGCACGCGCTCCATTCTTCCACAAGATAGTTACAGCTTTGGTTCAAGAAATGGGTGAGGCTTATCCAGAGCTGAAGGCCAACCAAGCAAGAGTCACAGAAGTGTTAAAGCAAGAGGAGGAAAGATTCTTCCAGACGATCACGAATGGTATGGAAATTCTTGAATCTGCTTTGGCCAATAGTTCAAAAGTGATTGATGGTGAAACTGCGTTTAAGTTGCATGACACATTTGGTTTCCCATTGGATTTAACTGCGGACGTCTGTCGCGAGCGCGGAGTAACTGTTGATGAAGCTGGCTTTGAAGTTGCCATGAATCGTCAACGTGATCAAGCACGTGCTGCAGGTAAATTCAAATTGGCACAGGGCCTTGAGTACAGCGGAGCACCCACCGTGTTCCACGGTTATGACACTTTGAATAAAGACTCTGCCAAGGTGTTGGCACTTTATGTTGATGGCACGCAAGTGAACTCGATCAAAGCAGGTGATAACGCTGTTTTGGTTTTAGACAACACACCTTTCTACGCTGAATCTGGCGGTCAAGTTGGTGATGCGGGTGAGTTGCGCAATCAATCCAGTTTGTTTGAAGTTGAAGACACCCTGAAAATTCAGGCAGATGTGTTTGGTCATCATGGCCAGATGCTTGAAGGCGAAATCAAAGTGGGTGATCAGCTCAATGCTAAAGTGAATGCCGAAAGACGCGCAAGAACGATTCGTCATCACAGTGCTACTCATTTGATGCACAAGGCATTGCGTGAAGTATTGGGCGCACACGTGCAGCAAAAGGGTTCATTGGTTGATGCTGATAAGACACGTTTTGACTTCACACACACAGCCGCGATGACGCCAGAGCAAATTGCTCAGGTAGAGCAGTTGGTGAACGCTGAAATTCTTGCGAACGCAGCAACCTCAGCCAAAGTGATGAGTTTGGATGATGCTCAGAAAACGGGCGCCATGATGTTGTTTGGTGAAAAGTACGGCGAGTCGGTACGCGTTTTAGAAATCGGTTCATCCAAAGAGTTGTGTGGTGGTACACACGTTCAGCGAACTGGCGACATTGGCATTTTTAAAATATTGTCAGAGAGCGGTGTTGCTGCAGGGATTCGTCGAGTGGAAGCTATCACTGGTGATCGCGCGCTGACATATTTACAAAAACTAGATACTCAAATCAATCAATTGGCTGTTAGCTTAAAGGCAACCCCGAGCGATTTGGCACAAAGAATTACTCAACTTCAAGACCACGCCCGTTCTTTAGAAAAAGAATTAGAGCGCTTGGGATCTAAGCTGGCGGCTAGTCAAGGTGATGAATTGATGTCACAAGCTGTTGAAGTCAATGGCGTGAAAATCTTGGCAGCTCAGCTAGAAAGTGCAGACGCCAAAGTTTTGCGAGAAACCTTGGATCAGCTTAAAAACAAATTGAAATCAGCAACCATTGTTTTGGCTTCTGTTCAAGATGGAAAAGTTCAGCTAGCTGCAGGTGTTACTGCAGATACTATTGCCAAGGTCAAAGCTGGTGATTTGGTGAACCACGTGGCTCAACAGGTCGGCGGTAAGGGCGGTGGTAAGCCTGATATGGCGATGGCTGGTGGCACAGATCCGAAAGGTCTTGCCGCGGCTCTGAAGAGCGTTCAAGCTTGGGTATCAGAGCGTTTATGAGCCAGCCAGTAGATAAAGAAGTGGATGCCAGTGGGCTGAATTGCCCACTGCCCATTTTGCGAGCCAAAAAAGCATTGGCAGAAATGCAAAGTGGGGAAGTTCTTAAAGTGACAGCGACTGATGCGGGTGCTGAGCAAGATTTTCCAACCTTTGCCAAGCACACGGGCAATGAGTTACTGCTGACAGAAAAATTAGCAGACGCCTTTGTCTTTTATCTCAAGCGCCGCTGAAGATTGGTCAGCTTAGTCAGGTCAATCAGCGGGTTTTAAGAAACTCGCTAAAACCTTCCTTGACTTCTGGGTGACGCAAAGCAAAGTCCACGGTGGCTTTTAAATAGCCCAGTTTGCTGCCGCAGTCATAACGCACGCCATCGTACTCATAGGCCAACACCTGCTCTTGGCTGAGAAGCGATTGAATCGCATCAGTTAACTGAAGTTCGCCACCTGCGCCAGGTTTGATCGTTTTGATGTGATCAAAAATTCTTGAAGACAAAATATAGCGACCCACAACGCCCATATTGGATGGGGCATCTGCTGGGGCTGGTTTTTCAACAATGCCGCTCAATTTATAAATGCGATCGTCAAATAACTTGCCGTCAATCACGCCGTATGACTTAGATTGCTCGGGTGAGATTTTTTCAATGCCCAAGATAGAGCTGCGATAGTGCTGATATTGATCAACCATCTGCTTCATCACAGGCACTTTGCCATCCAGTAGGTCATCCGCCAAGATCACAGCAAAGGCTTCGTCGCGGATCAATTTTTCAGCGCATAAAACAGCATGACCCAACCCAAGGGCTTCTGGCTGTCTGACATACACGCAGTCAACATGGCTTGGCTTGATGCTGCGAACCAAAGCCAATAAATCTTGTTTATTCTTGGCTTCTAATTCAGCTTCAAGCTCATAAGCTTTGTCGAAGTGATCTTCAATCGCACGCTTGCTGCGACCTGTGACAAAAATCATTTCAGTGATGCCAGCAGCCATGGCCTCTTCAACGGCGTATTGAATCAGTGGCTTATCAACCACGTTCAACATTTCTTTGGGGCTTGCTTTGGTCGCTGGCAAAAATCTTGTGCCAAGACCGGCAACAGGGAAAACCGCTTTGGTGATAGTTGTATTCATATTAGGATGGTAAACGACTTAATTGACTGTTCAGTTTTTCTAACAAAGACTCAAAATCAGCTAAACGCTGTTTCTCCTGAATCACCACTGCCTCGGGCGCTCTGGCCACAAAGCTTTCATTATTTAACTTTGAATTGGCTTTATTGATTTCTGTGCTGATGCGCTCAATTTCTTTACTCAAACGAGCTTTTTCAGCAGCAGCATCGATTTCAACCTTGAGCAAAATTTTGGTATTGCCCACGATCGCTACAGGCGCGCCTGCGCCATCTTTCTCTAGGCTGGCGTCGTCTTCGTAAATCTTTACTTCTGATAATTTTGCCAATGCCTGAATATACGGCGCTGCCATTTTCAAGAACTCAGAGTCACCTTTGATATACAAAGGCACACGCTGCGCCGGAGAGATTAGCATTTCACCTCTGAGGTTGCGGCAAGCGTCTACCAAAGCCTTGACTTCTGCCACCCAAGCTTCGCTCTTTGCACATATTTTTTCTGGCTGAGCAACTGGGTAAGCTTGTAGTGCAATCGTATGCTTTTCTTGCTTCTCAAGATCCTTGCCAGACATTGGGCCAAGGATTTGCCATAACTCTTCTGTGATGAATGGGATTATTGGGTGAGCTAAGCGCAAGATGGTCTCAAGTACGCGCAAAAGTGTTCTGCGTGTGGCACGCTGTTGTGCTGGCGTACCGTTTTGTAATTGAACTTTGGCAAGCTCTAAATACCAATCGCAGTACTCGTCCCAAACAAATTGATAGATGGATGTGGAGATATTGTCAAAGCGATAATCTTGGAAACCTTTGGCAATATCAGCTTCAGTTTTTTGTAATAAAGAAACAATCCACTTGTCTGCAGGTGAAAAATCCAAATAACCGTCTGGACCGCATTCGCCAACGCATTGGGCAATGCCATTGTCTTCTGGTGTACCTGGGCAATTCATCAAAACAAAGCGAGTGGCATTCCACAGTTTGTTACAAAAGTTTCTGTAACCTTCGCAACGCTTTTGATCAAAATTGATATTTCTACCAAGTGTTGCCATAGATGCAAATGTAAATCTCAAGGCATCTGTACCAAAGGCAGGGATGCCATCTGGAAATTCTTTTTTGGTTTTCTTAGTGATGCTTTCAGCTTGCTTAGGATTCATCAAGCCTGTTGTGCGTTTAGCGATCAACGTATCTAAATCAATACCATCAATCAAATCGATCGGGTCCAAGGTGTTGCCCTTGGACTTACTCATCTTTTGACCTTCAGCGTCGCGCACCAAACCGTGAACATAAACAGTTTCAAATGGGATCTTGCCGGTGAAATGACAAGTCATCATGACCATGCGAGCCACCCAGAAGAAAATGATGTCAAAGCCTGTCACCAATGCTGATGATGGTAAGAAGTGAGCCAGTTCTGGTGTTTTATTCGGCCAGCCCAATGATGAGAATGGCACCAGTGCTGAACTGAACCAAGTATCTAAAACATCTTCATCGCGGCGCAAAGAACCGGTGTAGCCATTAGCTTTTGCTTTTGCCATGGCTTCTGCTTCTGTGCGTGCCACAACAATCTTGCCGTCTTCTTGATACCAGGCTGGGATTTGATGGCCCCACCAGAGTTGACGTGAGATACACCAGTCCTGAATACCTTCTAACCATTGGTTGTAAGTGGTAGTCCAGTTCTCAGGAACAAACTTCACATCGCCACACTTCACTGCATCAAGAGCTGCCTCAGCAATTGATTTGCCTGGGCGATACAGGTTGTGCTCAGTCGGTTTAGACATTGCCACAAACCACTGATCGGTGAGCATGGGTTCAATCACAGACTTGGTACGGTCGCCACGTGGCACCATCAAGGTGTGTGGTTGAACTTTTTCTAATAAACCAAAAGCTTCAAGATCAGCAACAATCAACTTGCGTGCTTCAAAGCGATCGAGGCCTTGGTATTTCTTAGGGGCTTGATCATTGATCTTGGCATCCAAGGTCAGAATATTGATCATCTCTAATTGATGACGCAAGCCAACCGCATAGTCGTTGAAGTCGTGCGCTGGTGTTACTTTGACAACCCCAGTACCAAACTCTTTATCCACATAATCATCAGCGATAATCGGAATCTGTCTGTCTGAGAGAGGAAGATTGACTGTTTGACCAATCAAATGCTTGTAGCGTTCATCTTCTGGATGAATCATCACAGCCACGTCACCCAACATCGTTTCAGGGCGGGTGGTGGCGACTGTGAGGTGTCCTTGACCATTCGATAGTGGATAGCGAATGTGCCACATCGAACCTTGCTCTTCTTCGCTTTCAACTTCTAAGTCAGAAACGGCTGTACCCAAGATAGGATCCCAGTTCACCAAACGTTTACCGCGATAGATCAAACCTTGTTCGTACAAGCTGACAAACACTTCAACCACGGCATGGGACATTTTGTCGTCCATCGTGAAGTATTCGCGGCTCCAATCAATGGATGCGCCTAAGCGTCTAATTTGATTGGTGATAGTCGAACCTGATTGTTCTTTCCAGGCCCATACTTTTTCTAAGAATTTTTCGCGACCCAAATCGTGTCTTGACACCTTTTGGGCGTCCAATTGTCTTTCCACCACAATTTGTGTGGCGATACCTGCGTGGTCGGTGCCAGGCACCCAAAGTGTGTTTTTACCTTGCATGCGAGCATGTCTTGCCAAGCCATCCATAATGGTTTGATTGAAGGCGTGACCCATGTGAAGGGTGCCAGTGACGTTCGGTGGCGGCAATTGGATGCAAAAACTATCCTTTTTGTCGTCCAAAGTGGCGGTGGCAATACCCCTTTTTTCCCACTCAGGACCCCATTGGGCCTCGATTTGGGAGGGTTCGAAAGATTTAGCGAGGTCAGAAAGATTTTTAGACATAAGCCCGAATTATAATTTTTTGTTGAACGTAAAGGCACATGTGACGAATATTCTTAATAATTTAAATCCAGAACAGCTTGAAGCCGTGACATTAGCCCCTGTTAATGAGGCAGGCAACAGTCAATCAGCCATGATTTTAGCTGGTGCTGGTAGCGGCAAAACCAAGGTATTGACCACCAGAATCGCTTGGTTGATTCAGACGAGTCAGGCATCCCCCGTAGGTATCTTGGCTGTGACTTTCACGAATAAGGCCGCTAAAGAGATGTTGACACGCCTTTCTGCCATGATGCCTATCAACACCAGGGGCATGTGGGTTGGCACCTTCCACGGCCTTTGTAATCGTTTATTAAGAGCCCATCACAAAGATGCAGGCTTACCATCCACTTTTCAGATTTTGGACACCCAAGATCAATTGTCTGCGATCAAGCGTCTATTAAAGTCACTCAAAATCGATGATGAAAAGTATCCGCCCAAACAACTTCAGTACTTTATTGCCCATGCCAAAGAGAAAGGTATGCGCGCCAAAGACATGGACCGTGGGGATTCTTTCCAAAACACCATGGTTGAGCTTTATCAGGCTTATGAAGAGCAGTGTCAGCGAGAAGGTGTGGTTGATTTTGCAGAATTACTCCTGCGCAGTTATGAACTTCTCAAGCATCACCAACCGATTCGTGAACACTATCAAGAGCGATTCCGCCATATTTTGGTCGACGAGTTTCAAGATACTAATGCCTTGCAATACGCATGGTTAAAGTTACTTTCTGGGCATGGCACATCCAATCCAAGCTCTGTATTTGCCGTGGGTGATGACGATCAAAGTATTTACGCCTTCAGGGGTGCTGATGTTGAGAACATGAAATTATTTGAGCGTCACTTCAAACCATACTTGGTGAAGCTTGAGCAAAACTATCGCTCATACGGACACATCCTAGACGCGGCCAATCATTTGATTGCCAATAACACAGAGCGTTTGGGTAAAAACCTCAGAACAGATGCCGGTCATGGTGAGCCCGTGAGAGTCTACGAGGCTGCCACTGATGGCACTGAGGCTGCGTGGATGGTGGATGAGATCAAGAGCTTGATCAACACTGGCAGCATGCGGACTGAGATCGCTATTCTTTATCGCAGCAATGCTCAGTCACGCATCATCGAGCACGGTTTATTTTCTGCGGGCATTCCTTATCGTGTTTATGGCGGTTTGCGATTCTTTGAGCGTGCTGAAATCAAACACGCCTTGGCTTATTTACGTTTGTTAGAAAACCCCAACGACGATACTTCTTTTGCGCGGGTGGTGAACTTTCCAACCCGAGGTATTGGCGCTAAAAGCATTGAAACTTTGCAAGACAGTGCCAAATTAAATAACTGTTCTTTCTATGCTGCAGCTCCGTATCTAGATGGTAAAGCTGGAACATCTATTTCAGGATTTGTGCGTTTGATTGATCATATGCGTGATGCCACGCGTCACAATACCTTGCCTGAAACAGTCGATTATGTGATTCAGCACAGTGGTTTGATTCAGCATTATTTGACTGAGCGTGAAGGTCAAGATCGGGTGGAGAACTTACAAGAATTGGTGAATGCTGCAACAGCCTTCATTGCTGAAGAAGGTTTTGCTCAAGACACAGTAGCAGGCACAGATCAGACTGAAGTGATCACTGAGATGTCACCTTTGGCGGGTTTCTTGGCGCATGCCTCACTAGAGGCTGGAGATAACCAAGCTCAAGCTGGTCAAGATGCTGTTCAATTGATGACAGTGCATGCTGCGAAGGGCCTTGAGTTCACCAATGTGTTCATCACAGGCTTGGAAGAAGGTTTGTTCCCACATGAAAATAGCATCAATGAAGATGATGGTTTAGAAGAAGAGCGACGTTTGATGTACGTGGCCATCACTAGAGCCAAAGAAAGATTATTTTTATCTCACACCCAATCAAGATTACTGCATGGTCAAGTGAGATATAACTTGCCATCAAGATTTTTGGATGAGTTGCCAGCAGAATCTTTGAAGCATTTGACGCCTAAAAATAAAGATGCGCGCTGGGCTAGCAGCACAACCACCACCAGAATGCCTTCATGGTCTGAGGGCAGTGATTGGGGTGGTCCGGCGACAACGATTCCAAGATTTTCTAGAAACAGTGCCATCACTGTGCCCGTCAGCAGCTTGCCGCAAAAAGATAATGGGCATGGTTTCAGGGTTGGGCAGAGTGTGTTTCACACAAAATTTGGTGAGGGAAGGATTTTGGCCATTGAAGGCCAAGCTGATCAAGCCAAGGCCAATGTGAACTTCAATCGCCATGGGCCTAAATGGTTGCAATTAGCAATTGCTAAATTAACCGCCATTGATTGATCATTATTTGTTGAAGCAAGCCTTCCAAGTGGCAAAGAATGAACAGTACATTACTGTTAGAGCAGCCATTGAGTAAGGTGGAATGATGAATGGAATGGCAGTTCTTAAACCAATGCCATCAAGGAATGCCTCCAAGAAAAATGGCACGGCAACAATGAGGACCGCCCAAATCATCAAATAAAAGATGAAGGCGGCTTTGTTGGTCCAGCATGCAACCCAGCTTGAGAATAGGGCTTGAGGTACTGACATTTTTTCCCAGGCGACCAAGATTGGCGCAAACCACATCACCATGGCAACCGGTAAATAAAGAAGAAGGCCAATGGTCAGTCCAGTGTACAAACCCTGAACATCTCTGATGGTGGGCGGTTGCTGTTGCGTTAGGAGAGTGACCAATTGCTGAAAATCAATGAAAGCACTGGCGATCAAACTCAAAATCAAAATAGCGAAGGCATAGACTGTGCCGAGTACCAATAAATTCTTTTTGGTAATTGCATCAGTCCCCTTAAAACCTGCAAGGTAGACCGTGGGCATCACCCTTTCACCGCGAATCACCATTTGACAAGCTGTCATGAAGCCAACTGTGAGAGCTGGGGTTAGAAGCAAAACTGCAAACACTCCGAACACAGGAATTAGGATCGCAAATTGCGCAATGAAGACATAAAGAAATACCAGCATTAAAAATGCCAAAGGATTTTTCTTAAAAAGCCAGAAGCCTTGTCTTACCCATACGTATCCATCGCTGGAAGGTGCTTTATTTAGTTGCATGTTTATCAGTGTTGTTCAGAATGTTAGAGCTTACCTCACGGCGCGAGATCAGAATTCTCTCAAAATGCGTAGGGTCATGCGGGGTCAGCATTTTTGCTTCACGCGGAAGGTGGTAGTCCCAAAGGCGAGATACCCAAAAACGCAGGGCGGCCGCACGCAGCATCATGTTCCAAGAGTTAATTTCAGCAGGCTCAAAAGATCGGACAGTTTGATACTTCTCGAGCATGCCTGTGTACTTTGCTTGATCAATTTCGCCAGTTGCTAGATCAATGCACCAATCATTGATGGTCACTGCTAAGTCAAACAACCATTTGTCGTTTCCGGCAAAGTAAAAGTCAAAGAATCCACCGAGTTCATCTTTCCCAGATGAGTTATCAAACAACACGTTGTCTCTGAATAAATCGCAATGACTTGGTCCGGCAGGCAAAGATTTATATTCATTGCTATTGAAGAAATCAATTTGCGCTGCAAGCTCTGATTGAATCAGTTGATTTTGAGCTGCATTCAGATGAGGAATGACCAAAGGCACGGTGCTTTTCCACCAATCAATGCTGCGTAGATTTTCTTGTGAAAGATGGAAGTCAAGGCCAGCCAAATGCATTTTGGCTAAAGCATCGCCCACCAATTCGCAATGACGCACTGAAGGGTTTAAGAATGATTTTCCAGAAAGCTTTGTCACGATGGTTGCAGGCTTACCATTCAAATCGCCGACGATTTGATGCGCTTTATTTCTGATGGGGGCTGGAACCTTGATGCCTTTTTTAGAGAGATGCTCCATCAACTCTAAATAGTAGGGCAGCTGTTCTTTTGATAAGCGCTCAAACAAAGTCAAAACAAACTCTTGTTGAGTTCCACTGTTTTGGGTGGTCAAGAAAAAATTAGAATTCTCGATACCGCTGCTGATACCTTTTAACTCTGAAGCAGAGCCTACTTGGTAGTTCTTTTGCAACCAAGCATTGACTTCATCGAGAGTGACTGATGTGAAGACCGCCATAAATATTAAAAGGGCATTCGGATGGTTGGTACGCGATTGACGTTCTGATCTCTGATTTTAGGTGAGGCTGCATCATCAGGAGTGCTAAGTTCATAGCGAGTACCCATAGAGCTTTCAACAACGATTTCGGTTGCTTTGCCACCCTCTTTGTATTCCTTGATGCTGGTGCCATCTACCTCTTGATGCTGAAAAGTAGGCTTTTTTTCAGGCGATTTGCCAGTTTCAGCATTATTTTTGATTTTTGGAGCAATGGGTTGCTGATTGATTCTTTGCAATTCCTCCGTGCTCAAACCTTGCGAGCTCTGGGCCATAAGTCCTTGAGATACAAGGATTAATGTGGTGATAAGGCCGCTTAAAACAAGCTTAAAAGGATTGTTTTTTGAGGTGTTCATTTGAGAAAAAGTCGAAGTCATCATCCATCAATTGTACGATTGTGGGATGTCTACACATCGCCTTTTGCTAGTTGACGGTTCTAGCTACCTTTACCGTGCCTTTCATGCCATGCCAGATTTGCGTAATGCACAAGGTTTTCCAACCGGTGCGATTCAAGGCATGGTCAACATGATGAGGCGTGCGAGAACAGAATTAGATGCCGATCACATCGCTTGTGTATTTGATGCCAAAGGAAAAACGTTCCGAGATGAGTTGTACCCAGAGTACAAAGCCAACCGTTCATCCATGCCAGAAGATTTGGCTATGCAGATTGAGGCAATCCATCAAGTCGTTCGTGCCATGGGTTGGCCTGTGTTGGTTGTGCCGGGTATCGAAGCCGATGACGTGATCGGAACTTTGGCCAAGCAAGCCAAGGCAGCCGATTGGAATGTTCTCATTTCAACGGGCGATAAAGATTTAGCCCAATTGGTAGAGCCTGGTATCAGTTTGATCAACACCATGACGGAAGAGCGTTTAGATAGTGCTGGCGTATTAAATAAATTTGGCGTTCCACCTGAGAGAATTGTGGATTATCTGTCCATCATGGGTGATAGCGTGGACAACGTTCCTGGAGTACCTAAGGCCGGCCCTAAAACCGCGGTCAAATGGTTGAATGAGTTTGGCACCTTGGATGAACTGATGAAGCGCTCTGCTGAGGTCAAAGGGGTTGTTGGTGAGAATTTACGGGCCAGCCTCGATTGGCTACCAAAGGCCAGAGAATTAGTCACGGTAAAAATTGACTGTGATCTCAACGAACATCTCATTGGCTTACATGAGCTGCATGCAAAGTCTGAAGATAAAGAAACGCTCAGAGAGTTGTTCACTCAGTTTGGATTCAAATCTTTGCTGAGAGATTTGGATCGTGGTTCATCGAATGGTGGCTCATCTACTCAAGCAGCAGGGCAACAAGAAATTGAAGCGGGGGCATCAGGATCAGCAGCAAAAATAGCTGATGCAAAAGAATTATCAGGTGGCGACTTGTTGGGTTTTGTGGCAGAACTACCCACCGAAAAAATCGAGCGTCACTATTCATGCGTGACCACGGAAGCTGAATTGGATCGTTGGATAAAGAAAATCGAATCGGCCACACTGACTTGCGTTGACACCGAAACAACAGGCTTAGACGCATTAAGGGTTGATCTTGTGGGTATTTCATTGGCTATTTCACCTGGGGAAGCTTGCTACATTCCTTTGGCGCACACCACCAATGAAGATCAGTTGGATAAGAAATCCGTGCTTGAGAAGCTCAAACCATGGTTAGAAAGCGATGAGCATGCCAAGCTTGGTCAAAACCTCAAATATGACATTCATATCTTTGATGGTTGTGGCATCAAGCTTGGAGGTATTCAGCACGACACGCTCTTACAATCTTATGTTTTAGAGTCGCACAGAAGTCATGATATGGACAGTTTGGCCATGCGTCATTTAGGTGAAAAAACAATTGCCTATGAAGACGTGTGTGGCAAAGGTGTGCATCAAATCACTTTTGATCAAGTGAACCTTGAAACTGCTACCCAATATGCGGCTGAAGATGCTGACATCACCCTAAGACTTCATCACGCCATGTACCCAGCCATCGAAGCTGATGAAAAGTTATTACACATTTATCGCGAGATTGAAATGCCTGCCATGCGGGCACTCGCTGTCATGGAGCGTAACGGTATTTTGATTGACAGTACCAAATTAGCTGCACAGGGACAAATCGTTGGACAGCGCTTACTTGAACTAGAAAAACAAATTCATGAGCTGGCAGGTCAGCCTTTCAATATTCAGTCGCCCAAGCAAATCGCAGAAATATTATTTGGTAAGCTTGAGCTGCCCGTGGTTACAAAAACACCGTCTGGTGCGCCATCTACCGATGAAGAGGTCTTGCAAAAGTTAGCAGAAAACTATC
>JAGVCB010000018.1 GCA_020059445.1 Polynucleobacter sp.
AATGAGCCGGCTCATAAAAATTTAGCCCCGCATGCCTGGAATAATTTTGTCATTAAGAATAATCAGCTTGCCCAGCAATATAGTTGTAAAGAAACCCCTTATTTCATGCTTCCAAGCGACATATTCTATGAAGCTTCCATAAATGCTATCAAGTCAAATGTAAAAATTCAAATGATTACTGGTGAAAAGCTATCAGAATATTTAATGAAAAGTGATGCTTGGCAGATTCCAACGTCTCAATTTATCGCAACAGCTACCAATGTGATTGATACAAGGCCCAATAAGTCAATCACTAAAAAAGACTCTTTGATGTGGCAATCTTTTGTTGGTTATGAAATAGAGCTAGAGCATCCTCTATTTAATCAAGATGAGCTTGTTTTAATGGACTTTGATGCCAATTTTAAAGAAGGTTTGGGTTTTATCTATTGCCTGCCTATTTCAAAGAGTAGAGCTTTGATTGAGTACACGGTATTTTCAGAGGATTTATTTGTTGCAGATCAATTAAAGGCTCATTTGATCAAAAAAATAAGTGAATATATTGACAATGCTAGGTATAAGATTATTCGCCAAGAAGCAGGCATTCTTCCAATGGGAAACAAGCTAATTCAGCAGAAAGATGACCCTAGTTATCTATTTGCTGGCTTATTTGCAGGAGCTGCAAGACCTAGTTCTGGGTATGCCTTTCAAAGAATACAAGCTTGGGCAAAAGATTGCGCTACAGAGCTGATCAATCATCAGCAATTAAAAAAGTTTAAAAAGGATTCATGGATTCAGACTTGGATGGATTTGTTATTCATAACCGTCATTAAGAAAAATCCAAACCTTGGTGCCAAAGTATTTGAAGAGCTTTTTAAAAATTGCGAGATCAAAACCATTGCAAACTTTATGTCAGATCATTCAACTTTTTTAGAAAAGTTGAAAATCATTGCTGCATTACCCGCTATGCCATTCCTTTTGGCAATTCCTGATTTGATTCGTAAAAAATCTCAACTAGATAAATCAAGCTGATGCAAAAGATTCTTCAATTCCAAAGCAATCTTGCAATATCAGCTTCATTCATTGTTGCATTGCTAAGTTTTGGCATGGATTCGCACCTGAGCTCCACGATGCTCTTGGGATCTTTACTTCTAATTGTAATTTTGGGTGTTCCTCATGGATCTTTGGATATTCTTTTTGCCAGACAAACCTATCAGTTGGTTCATATTACTAAATGGCTCAAATTTCTTCTTCTTTACAGCGCCTGCAGTCTATTAATCATTGCCCTATGGATGTTGGCCCCCAGCCTTTTCTTCATTATTTTCTTAATTTTGTCTGCCATACATTTTTCTGATGATATTAATTTGCCGGGTAATCAACTTTTAAAACTTTCTTATGGTTTTGGCATCATCAGTCTTCCAGGTGTAATGCATGGGGCAGAGTTAACAAAACTATATACAATGATTATTGATGAAGGCGTTTCTCAACAAATCATTTTTATTTCAAAATACCTAGGTGTCTTTTTACTTAGTTTATTGGCGGTACTTATTGTTAGCAAAAAGATTTGTATGAGAACAAAATTTGAAATTGTTGCAATTTCAATTCTTTTTTTGACAACAACGCCTATTTTGGCATTCACACTTTATTTTTGCCTGATGCACAGTGCGCGTCATTTGATCAGGAGTCGTTTTTTCTTGGTTCACTCTAATCATAAAGAATTTATCTTTTCACTAATCCTTCCCACCTTGGCGGTCATCATCTTGGGGGCAGGCATCTGGTATTTCAAGCTAACTCCCTCAGTTGAGAAGGACCTTATTCAAATAATCTTTGTAGGCCTTGCAGCTCTGACTGTTCCGCATGCTTGGGTCTTGCAGAAAGCTAACTTTTCAAAATGGGCCACAAAAAGTTTTTAAGACATAATGGGCTTAAGAGTACTTTTACTCAATAACCAATAAAGAGACAAATATGAACACACTAGACGCCATCCGCCAAAGGAGAGCCATCAAACACTTTGATCCAACCCATCAATTCACAAAAGAAGAAATACAGCAATTGATCGATTTGGCGATGCAATCTCCGTCCTCATTCAATATTCAACACTGGCGCTTGGTGAATGTCACCGATAAGGCCCTAAGAGCCGAGCTACGCGCTGCTGCCCATGATCAGGCTCAAGTGACTGATGCATCTCTATTGTTTGTTCTTGCTGTAGATATCAAGGCTTGGAGCAAAGATCCTGCAAGATATTGGGTCAACGCCCCTAAAGAAGCCCAAGATATCTTGGTGCCATGGATCAATCCTTTTTACTCAGGCGATGAACAACTTCAGCGTGATGAAGCTATGAGATCCGCAGGTATTTTGCTGCAAACCATGATGTTGTCTGCCAAGGCGATGGGCTATGACTCTTGCCCAATGGTTGGTTTTGACTTTAAGAAAGTCGCTGAATTGATTCACTTGCCAAAAGACTTTGCATTAGCTGCGATGTTGCCTATTGGTAAAGCGACTAAATCAGCCTGGCCAAAACCTGGCTTCATTCCTCAGTCAGAAATGATCGTTGAAAATCATTTCTGATTTTAGTGAAGTTATCAATCAATCATGTAAGTCAATGATGAGCAATGAATAATGAACAAGAAAACATGGCTCACTGTTCTTTCACTTTTGATCTTTACATTCTTTGAGTTGGCGGTTGTCATCCTCGATGTTGGGCTGATGGCTGTTGCATTTGCGATACCAGCCTTGATTGGTTATATGCTCAAACCTCAGTTTGGGGATTTAATCTATTTGCTGTTTTTAGCCGTGGGTATTGCTGGTGTGGCCGTTGTCTTTGTTTATCGCAAGCAATCTCAAGCTTGTCTCAGAAAAACCTTGGGCCAACGCTCAGAAAATTTGATCGAAAAACTGAGATTCAGTCGATGGTTCAAGGATATCCCTCAATAACAGGCGGTATTGGCAAAACTCTCAATTAGGTATAGGATGAAAATTCAACTATCCATAGGAGGTCGTGATGTCTGGACAACATGAATTCATGAAGTGGCAACAAGAACGCGCCAAAGAGCTTTTTGCTCTATCTCACCGACTGTTTGAGACTGCCAAGGAGCTTGGCGAGCATCAGGTTACAGAAATCAAGGCCAGCATGGAGCATGCCAAGTCTTATGCCAAGCAGGCTGCGACCAATGATGTGGCTAAGTTAAAGGCCATGCAGGAGCAGTTTTCTGAAGATGCGATGGCTCGCATGACAAGTTACCAAAAGAAAATCAAGGGTCTTCTGAAGACCATGGAAGATGAAGCGGCTGATGAGGTTGAAAAACACCTCAATAAAGCCCGTTCAGCGATGGAAGATTGGCTTAAGACTGCAAGCAAGAACTTACCGGCTGGTTCGGATAAGTTCACGGACATTGTGCGTGATGTTTCAGAGGCTGGCCATAAGGTTCTAAAAGAGGGTCGCAAGATGGCAAAGCAAGCAGCCGAAGCCGCAGAAGAGGGCTTTGCTAATTTAGAAAAAATGGCCCATGACGCTGGCAAAAAACTATCAACCCCAGCGAGCAAAAAACCAGCTGCTAAAAAAGTTGCCAGAAAGACTGTTAAAACAGCAGTTAAAAAGACCGCAAGCAAATCAAGCAGGCCAGCTAGGAAAACAAGCAAGCCCTGATCAGTTTGATTGATCTGATTGGTTTAGTTTTCCCTTGAAAAGCCATGCAAAATGAACTGACCCCCAAAGTTGGACACCATGTCTAACTCTTGGGGGTTTAGTTTTATGTCAAAGTACTCATACGAATTTAAGTTAAAAGTTGTCAAAGCG
>JAGVCB010000199.1 GCA_020059445.1 Polynucleobacter sp.
ATATCCACCTGCACCATCCCCGCTTTCCTTTAAATCAACTTCTAAAAATTTAGCACCCATTGATTCAACTTGCTCTTTTGCTGCTGCACGAACATCAAATGCTGATACAATAGCACCTAAATTTTTTGCAGATTGAATTGCAGCTAAACCAGCAACACCAGCACCAAGAATCAATACACGAGCAGCTTTCACTGTACCGGCCGCTGTCATTAACATCGGCATGAAGCGTTGATATTCATTCGCAGCAACCATCACAGCTTTATAACCAGCAATGTTGGCTTGTGATGACAAAACGTCCAAGCTTTGAGCTCTGGTCGTTCTTGGAGCAGCTTCAAGCGCAAAGGCAGTGATGCCTTTGGCAGCCATGGCCGCATTGTTAGCATTATCAAATGGATCAAGCATGCCCAATAAGACAGCGTTTGATTTCATTTGAGCTAATTCATTGGCATCTGGTGCTCTGACTTTCAGCACAATATCTGCACCTAATGCATCGGCAGCAGAACCGATGCTTGCACCAACTGCTTCATAAGCAGAATCAGGCTGGCTACTTGCGATGCCAGCATTGTTTTGTACTATAACTGTGTGACCAAGACCAATGAATTTCTTCACTGTTTCAGGTGTAGCAGCAACGCGCGTTTCATTCGCCCGCGTTTCTAAGGGCACGCCAATGCGCATGGGATTCTCCCTATTATTGTAAAAAGTTTAAGATTACCCTAATTTTCGGGGTTTTCTGATTAAATTGACCCATCATTTTATGTTTTTTTGGTCATTTAGTGTTTTATCCTAACTTATGAGTAACTTATTTTGACAGTACCTATGACCATCCCTACGTTTGACACAGGCTTTTTAGAAGCAGCACCAGTTTTGCCGCCCGCCACGGTTGTGATCGGGATGTCTGGAGGGGTTGACTCATCAGTGGCTGCTTGGATTTTGAAGCAGCAGGGTTATCAAGTGGTTGGTTTGTTCATGAAGAATTGGGAAGATGATGACAACAGTGAATTTTGTTCATCACGCCAGGATTGGTTAGATGTTGTTTCGGTGGCCGATTTAATTGGAATTGATGTGGAGGCTGTTAACTTTGCAGCTGAGTACAAAGACCGTGTATTTGCAGAATTTTTAAAAGAGTACTCAGCAGGTAGAACACCTAATCCAGATGTTCTGTGCAACGCTGAAATTAAATTCAAGGCTTTCTTGGATCACGCCATCAGTTTGGGGGCGCAAGCGATTGCAACTGGGCATTACGCAAAAACAGCAAGATGTGATGATGGCGTTCATTTGTTGAAAGCCATTGATGACACCAAAGATCAAAGTTATTTTTTATATCGTTTGACCCAGCAACAACTGAGCCATGTGATTTTTCCATTGGGTGGCATCAGAAAATCCATGGTCAGAGAAATTGCAGAAATGATTGGGTTACCCAATGCCAAGAAAAAAGACTCAACAGGCATTTGTTTTATTGGTGAGCGACCTTTCAGAGATTTCTTGAATCGCTATTTGCCCAATAAACCAGGTCCAATCAAAACAGAAGACGGCAAGGTGATTGGCGAGCACATTGGTTTGGCCTTTTATACCCTGGGTCAAAGAAAAGGCATTGGCATGGGGGGTAGCAAAGATGGTAGTGGCGATCCATGGTTCGTGGCTAAGAAAGACATGGCAAGCAATTCTCTTTATATCGTTCAGGGTCATGATCACCCATGGTTATTAAACAAGGTGTTGCAAACATCTCAAATCAGTTGGACATTTGAAGGTTTGCCTGAACAAAAAAACTACAGTGCAAAAACAAGATACAGACAATCAGATGCGCCTTGCCAATTAAAGCAGGTCGCTGCAGATAGTTTTACGCTTGAGTTTGATGAAGCCCAATGGGCTGTAACGCCTGGCCAGTCAGCAGTTCTTTACGATGGTGAGCGTTGCTTGGGCGGTGGCATTATCACCGGTTAAAGCAAGCTCACTTATTGTGGTGGTGCAGTGTTGGCAAAGGAGGGGCGTGACATCAACTTTTCATAAAGTCGATTCAGGTTTGGATATGACGCTTGCCATTGAATATTTGGAAATCTAAAAATCAAATAATCTAAAGCGCCGACCGAAATATCGGCCAAGCTCATTTGATTGCCAAAGCACCATTCAGACTCTCCAAGACCGTTAGACATGGCTTTGAGTGAAACATCGATTTTATGAAGTTGACGATCTATCCAGGCTTGGCTCTTTTGTTCGTCTGGTCTCCATGTTGCCTCTAGTCTTGCGAGAACTGATGCATCCAGAATACCGTCTGCCAGTGCTTCCCAAGTTTTAACCGCTGCTTTTTCTTTGCCAGAAGATGGAATGAGTTTGTTCACAGGGCTTAAAGTGTCAGCGTATTCAACAATCACACGCGAGTCAAACATGGCCCCGCCATCATCCATGACCAAGCAAGGAACTTTTCCAAGGGGGTTGGATTCCATGATCTTGGTGTCTTGGCTCCACACATTCTCTTGAATAAGTGGAACTTCAATTTTCTTTTCGGCAAAAACAATTCTTGCTTTGCGAACGTAAGGGCTGGTAAGTGATCCAATTAATTTCATGGCATAAGTATAGCTATTTAGGTTTATCCCTTCAGAAGGACTAAAATCACGTTTTCGATGCTTTTTTAGGAATTAGCTGTGACTACTCAACTATCTACATTAAGTGCTTTATCCCCTTTGGATGGCCGTTACGCCTCAAAAACAGACGGTTTGCGCCCTTGGCTATCAGAGGCTGCCTTCATGAAGCAACGTGTTCAGGTTGAGGTTCATTGGTTAATTGCCCTCTCTCAGGCCAAATTACCCAATTTCCCAAGTTTTAGCGCCAATGCTGAAGCTGTTTTATTGAAGTTGGTTGCGGATTTCTCTGATGTCGACGCAGAAAGAATCAAAGCCATCGAAGCTGTGACAAATCACGACGTGAAAGCGGTTGAATATTGGATGAAAGAAAAAGTGGTTGGTCATGCTGAATTAGAAAAAGCCAGCGAGTTCATTCACTTTGCTTGTACATCTGAAGACATCAACAACACATCCCATGGTTTGATGTTGAAGGGTGCTCGTCAAGAAGTTATCTTGCCTAAATTGCGTGAGCTACTATCGGCGCTGACCAATTTGGCAGTGGTCAATGCGGATGTTCCGATGTTGTCTCGCACACATGGTCAGCCTGCTTCACCAACAACTTTGGGTAAAGAAATGGCGAACGTGGCCATGCGTTTACAAAGAGCTATTGCAAATATTGAAAAAGTACCTCTGTTCGGAAAAATGAACGGTGCTGTGGGTAACTACAACGCGCACTTGTCAGCATACCCAGATGTTGATTGGGAGAGTTTTTCAAAGGAAGTGGTTGAAAAGCGTCTAGGCTTAGAGTTCAACCCGTACACCATTCAAATTGAGCCACATGACTACATGGCCGAATTGTTTGATGCAGTTGCCAGAGCCAATACGATTTTGTTAGATATGAACCGTGACATTTGGGGCTACATTTCAGTTGGTTATTTCAAACAAAAAACCAAGGCAGGTGAAATTGGTTCATCCACCATGCCCCACAAGGTCAACCCAATTGATTTTGAAAATTCAGAAGGTAACTTGGGTATTGCGAACGCACTTCTAAAACATTTGTCAGAAAAATTACCTGTGTCACGTTGGCAAAGAGATTTAACAGATTCAACCGTGTTGCGTAATTTGGGCACTGCCTTGGGTCACAGTCTTTTGGCTTATGACAGCGCATTAAAAGGTTTGGGTAAATTAGAGACAAACCCTGAGCGCTTGGCAGAAGATTTGAATAATTGTTGGGAAGTTTTAGCGGAACCTGTGCAAACAGTGATGCGTCGTTTTGGAGTCTCTAATCCGTATGAGCAGTTGAAAGAATTGACCAGAGGTAAAGGCATTACTCCAGAGGGATTGAGAAGCTTCATTCAAGGTTTGGCTATTCCTGATGATGCCAAGAAACTTCTTTTGGAAATGACTCCAGCCTCTTATATCGGTAAAGCAACAGAATTAGCCAAGCGTCTAAAAAAATAATGACGCCGAATGGTCAGGTCCCAATGAAAATCAGTCATCGATTGATGATGGGGCTTTACCAATTATTTTGGTATTTTGTCTTGCCATTGGCCCTTGGCCGCCTGCTTTGGAAGGGTAGGCGGCAACAAGGCTACCGAGAGCACATCAATGAGCGCCTAGGCATGTCTTGGCCTATCAGCGGAGCAGTCCCACGTATTTGGGTGCACGCGGTATCTGTGGGCGAAACGAGGGCTGCTGCACCGTTGATCGATGCCTTGATTCAAAGTGGTGAAAAGATCTTATTGACCCATATGACGCCTACGGGAAGAGATACTGGGCGCCAGTTATTTGCAAACCACATTGCTTCCGGTCAATTGGTACAAAGTTATCTTCCTTATGACATCCATTGGGCTGTGAACTCGTTTTACCAATACTTTTCAATTAAGGTTGGGTTGATCATGGAGACCGAGGTTTGGCCCAGTCTGATTTTGTCTGCCCGCCAAAAATCTTTGCCTGTCATCCTCATCAATGCCAGATTGTCGGAACGCAGTGCTCGTCGTGTCAGTCGGTTTTCAAATTTTTCTCAATTGATTTATCAGTCTTTCACCAAAATATTGGCTCAAACAAATTTAGATGCCAGGCGCTATAACTCCCTGGGTTTAAGTAATGTGTTGGTGACTGGTAATTTGAAATTTGATGTCATGCCCAACCTTGAACAGATTGAGCATGCTTTAGCCCTTAAGAAAGAACTGAATCATCAAGTTCAAATTGTCTGTGCTGCTAGCACCAGAGACGGTGAAGAATCATTGATCATTGAGGCATGGCAAACGTTTCTTAAGACCAAAGAAAATCCGAGTGATTTTTGCTTATTCATTGTGCCAAGACATCCGCAGCGATTTGATGATGTTTTTGCTCAAATACAGATAAGCTTCCCAAAAGTCTTTCGTCGATCAAGCCTCAGTGATCACGAGTTTGCCGACGCCATTAATCAAGGTGGTTTGATACTGGGTGACTCGATGGGTGAAATGAGTTTTTATTACGCTTTGTCTGACATCGTGATTATGGGCGGCAGTTTGTTGCCTTTGGGCGGTCAAAATTTCATTGAAGCATGCGCATTGGGTCGACCAATTATTCTGGGTGAGCACACATTTAATTTTCAACAGGCCAGCGCAGATGTGATTGATGCTAGGGCCGCCATCCGAATTTCTGATGTTACTGATTTGGTGAGGGCGGTGGATTTATTGCTGACCAATCATCAAGTCAAGGAAGACATGAGTACCAATGCTCTTGATTTTGCCAATCAACACTCGGGTGCCACAAAAAAGATTTTCGCGGTTATTCGGCAAACCCTTCAAGCTTGATTCGGTTCATTCCAATTAACAATTAATAAAACCCGCCGGTTCTGGAGCCCCTGGTATCAGGAGATCAAATCCCTATTGTTTATAAGGATTAATGGTTATTCTCATTGTTTCTATAGAATCCCCCAAACATCTGGGGAGTAGCCAGCTCATCTTTATGAGTCTTATGTATCGTCAATACGGCATTTATCTGCCCGGTACATGAGGGGAATAGGTCCTTGGCAAGACCAAATACTATTAAAAGGAAACACTATGGATTTCATGTCCATTGATGCTATTTGGGCTATCTTGGCGATTATTCTCATCGACCTAGTACTAGCAGGTGACAACGCTTTGGTGATTGGTATGGCAGCCAATAGATTGCCTCCACATCTGCGTAAAAAAGCAATTTTCTGGGGTACTTTTGGTGCTATCGCTGTTCGTTTTGTTTCAGTCGCGATCATCACATATTTGATGTTGATACCAGGTTTGCGTTTGGTGGGTGGTATTGCGCTCGTTTGGATTGGTTGGAAGCTGGCTTTCCAAGACGATAACCATGAAATCAAAGCAGCTGATACCTTTGGTGCAGCGATTACAACCATCGTGATTGCTGATGCTGTTATGGGCATAGATAACGCTTTAGGTATCGCAGCAGCAGCTAACGGTAATTGGACTTTCATCATCCTAGGTCTGTTGATCAGTATCCCAGTGGTTATTTTTGGTTCAAGCATGGTGACCAAGATATTGGATCGTTGGCCTAATGCTGTATTTATTGGCGGCTTTGTTTTATTTGCTGTAGCTATTCAAATGGTTTTGAAAGAAATCTTATTCATTGATGCGCTGGCGGACGTGAATCCATGGATCCTCAAGATATCTCCATGGATCTTTGCTGTTGCAGTGACAGCTCTTCAGTTCAGTCTTTCTAAGAGAGCCAATAAAACTGAAGCGGTAACCATTTAAATAAGAAATTAAATATTAGTTGTAGATTAAATTTACTGAGGAAGACAATAAAAAAGCGGGCAAAGCCCGCTTTTTTATTTAGGAATAATTTAAATATCAGTATTTAAACTTGAGCACCAAAGTTAGGGTCATCAGATTTTGTAGCAGCTGCACCGGCTTTGGTTTCAGCAGAAACCAAGTCTTCACGTTTGATACCAAACCACATAGCCAATGCTGCAGCAACGAACACTGAAGAGTAGATGCCGAATAAGATGCCGATGGTCAGAGCCAAAGAGAAGTAGTACAGTGTTGGACCGCCGAAAAGCAACATCGCTAAAACCATCATCTGTGTGCTGCCGTGGGTGATGATCGTTCTACTGGTGGTGCTGGTGATGGCATTATCAATCACCGCAGACACTTCCATTTTTCTGAATTTACGGAAGTTCTCTCTGATACGGTCAAAAATAACCACAGATTCGTTCACTGAGTACCCAAGAACAGCCAGAACAGCAGCCAAAACTGATAGAGAGAATTCCCATTGGAACAAAGCGAAGAATCCCAAAATGATCACAACGTCATGCAAGTTAGCCAAAATACCGGCCAATGCAAACTTCCATTCGAAGCGAATAGACAGGTAAATCACAATACCCAAAATAACAAATAGCAGGGCTAATAAGCCATCGGTTGCTAATTCCTTCCCGACTTGAGGACCTACGAATTCAACACGTTTCAAAGTAACGTCCGCGTTTGATGCTTTGAGTGTCTCGAGCACCTGATTGCTTTGCTGTGAAGATGAAACAGCTTTACCTTCAGCATTTCTTTGAAGTGGTAAGCGAATCAACACATCTTTTGAGCTACCGAAGTTTTGAACTTGAATGTCTTGGTAGCCCAGTTTGCTCAGGTCTGCTCTGATGGTGTTCAAAGGAGCGGTTTGTTGATAGCTGATTTCCATGACTGTGCCACCTGTGAACTCAACAGATAGATGCAAGCCCTTGGTGACCAAGAAAAAGACGGCGGCTATAAAAGTGATCGCTGAAATCGCATTTAGCACCAAAGCATGGCGCATAAAGGGAATGTCACGACGGATACGAAAAAATTCCATGTTATTAATTCCTTTTATTCAGTTGGGCGCCA
>JAGVCB010000017.1 GCA_020059445.1 Polynucleobacter sp.
ACGATGGAAAAAATTAATAAGATGTTGCTAGAGAAGCATGAAATTGATCATGTCACCTTGCAACCTGAAATGCCTAGCTAGTTAAAAAACAAAATTATTACATTCGGAGTTATTAGAAATGAGTATGTTGAAAGGTAAAACAGCATTGGTCACAGGTTCAACCAGTGGTATTGGTTTGGGCATTGCAAAAGCATTAGCGGAGCAGGGTGCCAACATCATGATGAATGGCTTTGGAGAAAAAGACGCAGCGATCGCTGAAGTCAAAGCCTTTGGTGTGGAAGTGGATTACCACGGCGCCGACATGAGCAAGCCTTCTGAAATTGAAGTGATGATGCAAGCTGCTGAAAAACGTTTTGGCGCAGTTGATATTTTGGTCAACAACGCAGGTATTCAGCATGTGGCCAATGTCGAAGACTTTCCAGTGGATCGTTGGGACGCCATCATTGCGATCAACTTATCTTCAGCGTTTCACACCACACGCATGGCATTGCCAGGCATGAAGCAACGCAACTGGGGACGCATCATTAACTTGGCATCTGTGCATGGCTTGGTGGCCTCTGCACAAAAGTCAGCGTATGTGGCTGCTAAACATGGCATCGTTGGTTTAACAAAAGTAACAGCTTTAGAAACAGCGCAAACAGGTGTTACTTGTAACGCGATTTGCCCAGGTTGGGTATTGACACCATTGGTGCAAAAACAAGTGGACGCTCGTGCAGAAAAAGATCAAGTGAATAATGAAGAGGCCAAGAAACGTTTGCTTTCAGAAAAGCAACCTTCTGGCGAATTTGTTACTCCTGATCAATTGGCAGCATTGGCGGTGTTCTTCTGTAGTCCTGCGGCCACACAAATTCGTGGTGTTGCTTGGAACATGGATGGAGGCTGGGTAGCCCAGTAATGCTCAAGCGCTTATTACAACGACTCTTTAAAAGAAATCCCCAGAGCTCCTTTGAGATCAAGCTTGATAGCTCTGCGGAGTTATTGCAAGCGCCTACTAGCGAAGTAGAGGATAAGGTAAAGAGTGAAGTAACAAGTGAAGTAACAAGTGAAGTAACAACTGAAGTAACAACTGAAGTAGCGGCGCTTGCGCCGCTATCAGCCCCAGCAAATGATTACCCCATCTCTGTCGAGGATGTTCCCAGTGCTGAGGATTCAGAATGTAGAACGAACTATGTGCAATGCGTCAGTTCATCTGGCATGCACAAGATGGCCTATCACGAGTGGGGTGACCCCAATAATCAACGCGTTTTGATTTGTGTGCACGGCCTGACCCGTCGTGGCAGTGACTTCACTGTTTTGGCCAAGGCCATGTCTGATCGTTATCGCGTGATCTGCCCAGACATCGTGGGGCGGGGAGATTCTGATTGGTTAAAGAACCCGATGCTCTATGGCATCCCACAGTACGTCACTGATATGAATGCGCTCTTCGCGCAATTAGGATTGCGTGAAGTTGATTGGTTTGGCACATCGATGGGTGGTTTGATCGGAACTTTTATAGCGAGCCAAAAAAACTCACCAATTAAAAAAATGATTCTCAATGACGTTGGCCCAAGAATTGAGCCAACTGCGCTGAAGCGCTTGGGGGATTACGTTGGTAAGCCTCTGCGCTTTAAGAGCAAAAAAGAAGGTTTGATCTACCTCAATCGTATTTGTGAACCTTTTGGAACTTTCACACCAGAGCAGTGGAAAGACTACAACGGTCCTCATTTGAAAAAAGACGGTGATCAATGGGTGGTGCATTACGACCCAGACATCGTTAAACCATTTGCAGCAGTCAACAAAATGACTGCCATGATGGGTGAAATGATGACCTGGAAAGCCTACGATGCGATCACTGCTGAAATGCTGATTGTGCGTGGTTCAGAATCTGATTTGATTTCAGCGGCCACAGTCAGTGAAATGTGCCGTCGCAACCCTAGAGCAAAAAGCATAGAAATTCTTGGGGTGGGGCATGCTCCGGCATTCATCACGCCAGAACAGGTATCCTTGGCACGTGAGTTCTATAGTTAAGACCGATTTGTTGTTTGGAGAAGACCTTCATGCCCATGCCATGGGCGTGAAGGAGATCCTGCTCTTCTTAAAGTTAGATGAAGCCAGTTGCTTGGCAGCTGAGCATCTTGACTCAACACTCTCTAAAGAATCCTTAGAAAAACAATTGGGGCAAGAAGTTGCTCAATTGATCATGGGTTATCGAGCGCTGAAAGCGGCGCAATTAAAAATTGCCCGTCAATCCTCCAATCAACTTGGTCAAAGTGCACAAGCCCAAGTAGAAGTGTTAAGAAAAATGCTTTTGGCATTTGCGCATGACTTGCGAGTGGTCTTATTGCACTTAGCATCGGTGGTGCAAACCTTGCGCTGGGTCACCTCACAAAGAATTGAGACCCCAAGTTCTTGGGCGCAAGACATCTTGGATGTTGATGCAGCTTTAGCCAATCGTTTGGGTATTTGGCAATTGAAGTGGGAGATGGAAGATTTAGCATTTCGGTGCTTGGCTCCTGACACTTATAAACAAATTGCCAGCTTGCTTGATTCCAAACGTGTTGAGCGTGAAGGATTCATTGCTGATGTCATGACTCGCTTGCAAGCAGAACTGAACCAAGCCGGTATCAAAGGTGAAGTGCAAGGTAGACCAAAACACATCTACAGCATTTGGAGAAAAATGCAGGGCAAGTCCATCGACTTTGCGCAACTCTATGATGTGCGCGCATTCCGCATCATGGTCGATGACGTCAAAGATTGCTACGCAGCTTTGGGCATCGTGCACCACATCTGGCAACCGATTCCAAAAGAATTCGATGACTACATCGCCAGACCAAAACCCAACGGCTATCAATCACTCCATACCGTGGTGATGGATGCTGACAACATTTCATTTGAAGTGCAAGTCAGAACCCATGAGATGCACAAGCAAGCCGAGTACGGTGTGGCTGCGCATTGGCGCTACAAAGAAGCAGGCAAGCAAGGTTATGCCGGCACTGTGAGTGCCAAGGAAGAGTACGACCGTCGCATTGCTTGGGCCAGACAATTGATTGCCTGGAAAGAAGACGCTTGGGATCAACTCAAAGGGCAAGAGCTCGACGATCAAATTTATGTGCTGACACCTTTGGGTCAAGTTGTGCCTTTACAACAAGGTGCTACCCCGATTGATTTTGCTTACTCGGTTCACACCGACTTGGGTCACCGTTGCCGAGGCTCACGGGTCGATGGTGCGATGGTGCCTTTGGACACGCAATTGAAGAATGGCCAAACCGTTGAGATCATTTCTGTCAAACAAGGCGGTCCTTCATTGGATTGGCTCAATGCTGAGAGAGGCTATCTCGCGACCAATCGCGCCAAGTCAAAAGTGCGTGCTTGGTTCACGGCGCAACAAGCTGAACAAGATGGTGACAAAACTGATAAGGCTGATAAAGATGATGGTGCGGCTGAAGTTGTTAAGCCAGAGTTGCCTGACATCATCTTGCGCAAGAGCAAAGTTAAAGCGGGTCAAGGTGATGTCTTGGTGGTGGGCGTTGATTCTTTGCTCACGCAACTATCGCGTTGCTGCCGCCCAGTGCCACCAGACCCCATCAGTGGATTTGTGACCAGAGGTCGTGGTGTGTCGATCCACCGACAAGACTGCAGTACCTTCAAACAACTCTTGGCCAGAGCTCCCGAGAGAGTTGTGGTCACAGAGTGGGGCAAGCAACCCGAAGGTAAATCATTATTCCCAGTTGATCTGGCTTTGATGGCCGTGGATCGCCAGGGCTTGTTGCGCGACATCTCGGAAGTGTTCTCACGCCTAAAAATCAATGTCACAGGCGTCAAAACGCAGTCTCGCAAAGGCATTGCCAGCATGCAGTTCACGGTGGAAGTGCCCTCGACCAGTGGTTTACAAACTGCTGTGAGCGCTCTTTTAGAGGTCAAAGGTGTCACAGAGGCGAGAAGGAAGTAGCCACAAGTGATAAACTGTCGCTCTTAATAGGCTCGTAGCTCAGTTGGTTAGAGCGCTTCCTTGACATGGAAGAG
>JAGVCB010000033.1 GCA_020059445.1 Polynucleobacter sp.
ATACTATCGCTCAAGGTACTTGGATTCATCATTTTAAGAATATACCGCAGGTCAGCAAATACCGCCAATCAGAAAGAAAACAAGCGACCTAGGTCGCTTGTTTTTCAGTGTTTGTCTTTGATTATCTGTGAGAGTCAGGCAAATTAAAAAGTGCCTGGATACAAGATGTCTTTGGTGACATTTTGAATATCTCGGTGTCCTGTGAAAGCCATCGTGATATCCAATTCTTTATGAATGATCTCAAGACACTTGGTCACACCCGCCTGACCCATGGCGCCAAGACCATACAAGAAAGGACGACCGATCAAAGTACCTTTGGCACCCAATGCCCAAGCTTTCAAAACGTCCTGGCCTGAACGAATACCGCCGTCCATCCATACTTCAATGTCTTTGCCAACTGCATCAACGATGCCAGGCAAGGCCTGAATACTAGAAACAGCGCCATCCAACTGACGACCACCGTGATTAGAAACAATCAGGGCATCAGCGCCAGAGTTGGCTGCCAAACGTGCATCACCCTCGTCTAAAATACCCTTGATGATGAGCTTGCCACCCCAACGGTTTTTAATCCATTCAACATCACCCCAATTCAAGCCTGGATCAAACTGCTCAGCTGTCCAAGATGATAAAGATGACATATTGCCCACGCCTGTTGCGTGGCCCACGATATTTCTAAAGGTTCTGCGTTGCGTGCCCATCATGCCCATGCACCAACGAGGCTTGGTCATCATGTTGATGATATTGGCAATGGTGAGTTTTGGTGGAGCTGATAAACCATTTTTAAGGTCTTTGTGACGCTGACCCAAAATTTGCAAATCAAGCGTGAGCACCAAAGCGGAACATTTGGCGGCCTTGGCGCGATCAATCAAACGCTCGATAAAGCCACGATCTTTCATGACATATAACTGGAACCAAAAAGGCTTGGTGGTGTGTTCAGCCACATCTTCGATCGAGCAAATACTCATGGTCGATAAACAGAATGGCACACCGAACTTCTCAGCAGCTTTCGCAGCCAAGATCTCGCCATCAGCGTGTTGCATGCCTGTTAAACCAGTTGGAGCCAATGCCACAGGCATCGCTACCTCTTGACCGATCATCTTAGTTTTGGTCGTTCTGTTTTCCATGTTCACAGCCACTTTTTGGCGTAGCTTGATCTTTTGGAAGTCAGATTCGTTTGAGCGATATGTAGACTCAGTCCAAGAACCAGAATCCGCATAGTCATAGAACATTTTTGGCGTTCTTTTCTTATGCAATATGCGCAAATCTTCGATATTGGTAATAACTGGCACTATCATCTCCTCAGGGATTCAGTATTTGAAGCAAATTTCGCTGTAATAATTGTAATATTTCGCTTTTCATCATTATAGGTACTCTTTAGACGGCATGGCAAAACCTCTTTCTTTAGAAAAAATCCTTTTTAGCCAAGGATTTGGAACGCGTCGCTACTGCAGCGACCTGGTTTATGCCGAGCTTGTGAAGGTCAATGGTGTCTTGGCCGAAGACCCCGATGAAAGAATATCTCCTGAAAACCTTCAGCTTGAAGTGGATGGCGAAACTTGGGAATTTCATGAAAAAGCCTATGTGGCCTTTCATAAGCCAGTGGGCTATGAATGCTCCCATAAAACCAGCCATCATCCGAGCATCTATGGCCTACTGCCCCAACCTTTGGTTGAACGGGGCATTCAATGTGTGGGTCGCTTGGACCATGACACCACTGGTTTGATCTTGATGTCTGATGATGGTCAGTTCATCCACCGCATGACCACCCCTAAGAAGAATATTGGCAAGGTGTATCAAATCACTGCTGCGGATGATTTAACTGAAGGACAACTAGAACACCTTTTGAAAGGGGTTGTTTTGGACGACGATCCCAAGCCTTGCTTCGCCAAAGCTTGTGTGCAACGCTCCAGCAGAGTTTTAGAAATGACCATCGTTGAAGGCCGTTACCACCAAGTCAAACGAATGATGGCCGCCGTGGGTAATCATGTGGCTCAATTACACCGCTTATCGATTGGTGAATATCAGCTCCCCACTGATTTAGCTGAAGGTGAATGGCGTTGGCTATACCCAGACGATTTAAAACAGCTATCAACCAGCATGGCTGAAGCTTAAATCACCGATCTTTTGAGGTATATCAATATTTAAAATACCAATAAGCTCTAAAGTGAAAGCATCTTCACAAGGAGTTAATGATGTTAGGCGAATTATTTGGATCTTTTGCAGGGCAATTGAGTTTATTGGTCATCATGGCCATGATTGTGACCGGTATTGTGGCCGTTAAAGTAGTCATCAAAAAGATGGACGAAACTGCAAAAAAATAATCACTTGATCAGCGCCAAACCTTCTTTGAATTGAGGGTGCTCACAAGATTGCAAGAGTTCGAATACAACCATTTCGGTTGTCACGAGCTCTGCCCCATTAGATGCTAAACGATCAAAGGCAGCATCGCGATTAGCTTCTGTGCGAGAGCTGCAAGCATCAGTCACAACCCACACGTCAAACTCCTCATCAAGTAAACCTAAAGCAGTTTGCAATAAGCAAACATGGGTCTCACATCCTGCGATCAAAATAGTGTTTTTCTCACTTTGATCTTCTTGTTTGCGTTGTATGTGCTTAGGTAAACTTCTGGCATTACCCATGGGTTTAGGCGGAGCTCTTAACTCATCAACCAAGCCATCCGCGCAAGCACTAAAATACATCTTGGCAAGAGTTTTCTGGCAAAGAGCTTTTAACTGCGGATCATTAGGTCCTAATTTTTCTGGATTTTGCTCAGTCCCAATGATCGGTAACTGTAATAGTTTTGCAATCTTTGCCAAGCGCACGGCATTGGCCAATACCTGCTCAGCCTGATGAATCACGGGCATCAATTTGCTTTGATAATCAACCAGTACCAATTGGGTTTCTTGTGCGTTTAAAAGTATGGACATATTGAGTAATGATTCTTTAAGATGAATACGTGGTATTTTCTTATAAAAAGAGACCTAGGAGTAATAATTTGTTTGCAGCTTTTTTGATCATCATCCCTCTTGTTACTTTTGTTTTTTACATCAGAGCCATCAGTAAAACCATCAAGTCAATTGACCCTGAATACAGGACTCAAGCTCCAGGTATGGCATGGTTACTGCTCATCCCTGTTTTTAATGTGATTTGGTTCTTCTTTTTGCTCAAATCTATCAAGATCGGCTTTCTTAGAATGTATGAAAACAAGAGAATCAGTCAGCCCATCGATACCGGGTATACCTATGGTGTTGCGATGGGTTGTTGCTGGGCAGCCATCTTCATACCCAAACTGATTTTTGTTGCCTTGATTCCAATGTTTATATTTTCAATCCTTCATTGGACAAAATTAAATAACGCCAGGAAACGCTTGAGCGACGAATTAAATCAAGCTTAAGCAAGCTTGATTTAATGAATCTCTCTGTATAGAGGCTTATTGCTTTACTGAGGCTTCTTTAAGTGAATTTGTGCAGTCATCTTACCTGCAAAGATCATGTCTAGTTGCACGCCATCAATACCCTGAGCAACTCTCACACCGTCTTGTGCCACAGGAAATGTTTTCTCGAGTGTTAGCATATTTTTTGGCCAATCAACACGCAAGACTGCACTCATGGGCAAGTAACCATCAAAGTAACGACGCATCAGAGGACCAGCATTCAAAGTGTATTGATCTGACGATACTTTATCCAAAGCCTTTGATTCCAAGTCGATACAAATCGATGCTCCACGCTCAACATCGGTCAGAGTCACACGATTATCTTTGACTTCAGCCGAGTTCATTTTTTCTAAAGATTTAACAGTGATATTTTTAATTCTATTTTCATTAAAAACAATCACTACTTTTCTGATTGGATCTAATTGACGATGGCAGGTCGCAATGTTTACAACTCCGGAGTCTAAACTTTGCGCACTAATCATCACCCTTGATTCATAGCTATAGGCGCCTGGGTCAGGACGAGTTTTTAAATACTTAATTTCACCTTCATTGGCAAGATCAGAAAACTCCAAAGCCGCAAGCGGATTGATTGCAAGCAATGTGGTCACACAAACCATCAACTGCAGATGTCGTTTCATCATGAATGTTCCTTAGATTGATATTGCTGGACTTTTTCTAGCCAAATTCTCAGGGAATTAGCCAGGTCTTTTTTGCTGAAGGAGCAACTCTCCTCCGTGAAAAGTGATGATGACTCTACTCTGGATAAAACGTTCTCAAGAGCTGATCCATATTTTTCTGGCAACTGGCTCTCTTTACAAAAGAATCGAAATGCCTCAATTAATTCAGCTGAATGACCACTGCCATCTAGCCAGGTCTGTAATGATTGTTGAGCATGCTGGTGGTTTTGAGGATGCGGAATACTCATGACTTCTTCCCCGCCGCCTGGTATTCGTTTGACAAGCTTGTCATTAATTCTGCCACTGACATGGCTCGCGCTTTAGCGTAAGCAGTACCAGCCCAAAGGTTTTGATAATCCCCCTGATCCTGTTGTGCCGCCCATTGCCTCATCGGTGCAGTCAGATTATTTTGCACAGGAAATGGTAAATATGTTTTACCTTCCATCAGGGATATGAATTTGTTTTTAATGCCTTGTGCGGGACGACCTGAAAAAGCTCTCGTGAATGCAGTGCCCAGTTCATGCTTGGTCAATACAAAACGACGATGCGCAGGGCTTGCACCCGCTTCAGTAGCCACCAAGAATGCAGTACCCATCTGAGCAGCCGATGCACCAGCCTGAATGATTCCATGAATATCTTCACCGTTCATGATGCCACCTGCTGCCACGATCGGTATTTGCAGATGCTGGTCCAATTCTTGAACCAAATCTTTTAAAGTTAACTGTTGATCTACACCCTGCGGATCAAAGATGCCTCGATGACCACCCGCCTCAATGCCCTGAGCAACAATGAAGTCAACATCCGCTGATTGGATCATCAAAGCCTCTTCCAGGGAAGTGGCTGTCACACCCACAGAGATGCCAAGTGAGTGAGCTTTTTCAATGAATTCTTGTGGTGGCAAACCAAAATGAAAGGTCAACACTTCTGGTTGGTGCATCCAAATCGGTTCCAGCATGCTTTGTAAATCTGGAATGTATGGTGACTTTGGAATAGCCACTGTCACACCCAATGAATCCACCACATCTTTTAGATCACTCAGTGCTTGTTGCTGTTCTTTTTCAGCAGGCATGCTGGGGTCTTTAAAAACAAAAAAGTTGGCATTGATTCTGGTGTTGGGTACTTTTTTGATGAGTGCTTTGGTCGCCTTTAAATCAGCATCGATTTTTTCTGGGGTCGAATAGGCAAAACCAAAGCTACCCAAGCCGCCTGCATCAGAGACAGCCGCAACCAATGTAGGCGTGTTAACACCGCCTGCCATCGGCGCCTGTATCACTGGAATTGTTAAGTCAGAGAACTTGAACATGTCATGAGTCAATTGGTAAAGTTCTACTAGCATACCTGTTCATGATGTTTTTTTCAGGCAAGATGAAAAAAGGGGCTTTCCGAGGAAGGCCCCTTGTGTTGACTGCTTATTTCTTTGCTTGGCTATAACTCAAGTTATAGCCTAAAAGGCTTAAGCATCCACTGTTTTTGCTACATCACTGAAACCTTTGATCTGGTCAAAGTTCATGTATTTGTAGATTTCAGCGCCACTTGCATTTAGAACGCCCATGTCAGCCATGTACTCTTCTTTGGTTGGAATACGACCTAATTTAGAGCAAATAGATGCCAACTCAGCTGAGCCTAAGTAAACGAAGGTGTTTTTACCCAAACGATTCGGGAAGTTACGTGTGGATGTTGACATCACAGTAGCACCTTCACGAACCTGCGCTTGGTTACCCATACACAATGAACAACCCGGCATTTCCATGCGCGCACCAGCACCACCTAAAACACCGTAGTGACCTTCTTCGGTTAATTGCTGAGCATCCATCTTAGTTGGAGGAGCAACCCACAATTTCACAGGAATATCACGCTTACCTTCAAGTAATTTAGATGCCGCACGGAAGTGACCAATGTTGGTCATGCAAGAACCAATGAACACCTCATCAATTTTTGCGCCAGATACTTCAGACAATGTCTTCACATCATCAGGATCGTTCGGGCATGCCACGATTGGCTCATGAACATCTGCCAAATCAATTTCAATCACTGCTGCGTATTCAGCATCAGCATCACCTTTGAGTAATTCTGGTTTTGCCAACCATGCTTCCATCGCCTTGATACGGCGACCCAAGGTGCGTGCATCCGAGTAACCATTGGCAATCATCCACTTCATCAATGTGATGTTGCTGGTCATGTACTCAATGATTGGGTCTTTGTTCAAGTGAACCGTGCAACCTGCAGCTGAACGCTCTGCAGATGCGTCTGACAATTCAAATGCTTGCTCAACTTTTAGATCAGGTAAACCTTCGATTTCTAGAATGCGACCAGAGA
>JAGVCB010000002.1 GCA_020059445.1 Polynucleobacter sp.
CAACATGGCTTGAACGCCTTTGTTTTTGAATGCTGAACCACACATCATAGGTACAATTTCAAATGCAATCGTACGCAGACGTAAACCGACCATAATGTCAGCTTCTGACAAATCACCTTCTTCAAGGTATTTATTCATCAACTCTTCACTGGCTTCAGCAGCCGCTTCCACCATATTTTCGCGCCATTTATCACACTCCGCTTTTAAATCAGCAGGAATATCACGGTAATCAAACTTCATACCCTGAGATGCATCATCCCAATAAATAGCTTTCATTTTGATTAAATCAACAACGCCTTCGAATTTATCTTCAGCGCCGATTGGCACTTGCAAAGGAATTGGATTGGCTTTAAGACGTGCACGCATTTGATCGTACACTTTGAAGAAATTAGCACCAGCACGGTCCATTTTATTAACAAACGCTAGGCGTGGCACTTTGTATTTGTTGGCTTGACGCCAAACAGTTTCAGATTGTGGTTGCACACCGCCCACAGCACAGTACACCATGCAAGCGCCATCTAGCACACGCATTGAACGCTCAACTTCAATAGTGAAGTCTACGTGGCCTGGGGTATCAATAATATTAATACGGTGTTGATCGAATTGACCAGCCATGCCTTTCCAGAAGCAGGTTGTGGCAGCAGAAGTGATGGTGATACCACGCTCCTGCTCTTGCTCCATCCAGTCCATAGTAGCGGCACCATTGTGCACCTCACCAATTTTATGGTTTACGCCTGTGTAAAACAGAATACGTTCTGTTGTAGTTGTTTTACCAGCATCAATATGCGCTGAAATGCCAATATTACGATAGCGTTCAATAGGGGTTATACGTGCCACAATGCTTCACCTTTGCTTATCAATTCAATCTTAAATTCTTAAAGAGCGGTTTAATTCTCACCACATCAATATTGCCTAAACTTTGTTTAGGCAATATTACAAACAGCTAACTTAACACTATTTTTGATCTAAAATTTAGAACCTAAAATGTGAGAATGCTTTATTCGCCTCTGCCATACGGTGAACTTCTTCACGCTTTTTCATTGCAGAGCCGCGACCTTCAGAAGCTTCAACCAACTCTGCCGCCAAGCGCAAGCCCATGGATTTTTCACCACGCTTACGCGCCGCATCACGCAACCAACGCATCGCCAATGCACTACGACGGCTTGGACGCACCTCAACTGGCACCTGGTAGTTAGCGCCACCAACACGGCGACTTTTCACCTCAACCAATGGCCTTAAGTTATTCAAAGCCACGGTAAACACCTCCAATGCATCTTTACCACTTTTCGCAGTCACTTGATCGAATGCGCCGTATAAAATACGTTCTGCAACGGATTTTTTACCACCTGTCATCAGCACATTAACGAACTTGGACACTTCTTGGCTTCCGAATTTTGGATCTGGAAGAATGTTACGTTTGGGAACTTCTCTACGTCTTGGCATATTACTCTCTTCTATATTTTATAATTTTGCTAGCTACCACGTTAGCAAGGCGTTTCAGCCGCTTCAATGTGAAAACTACGCCGCCTTAGCTGCTTTAGGACGCTTAGCACCGTATTTAGAACGCGATTGCTTACGATCTTTAACACCAGCGGTATCCAAACTACCACGTACCATATGGTAACGCACACCTGGCAAATCTTTTACACGACCACCACGTAACAACACCACGCTATGCTCCTGCAAATTATGACCTTCGCCGCCAATATAGCTAATGACTTCATAGCCATTGGTTAGACGAACTTTTGCCACCTTACGCAAAGCGGAGTTTGGTTTTTTAGGTGTTGTTGTGTAAACACGCGTACACACGCCACGCTTTTGCGGGCATGCCTCAAGTGCTGGCACCTTGCTTTTAGTAACCACTTTAGCGCGTGGCTTACGAATCAACTGATTGATGGTTGGCATTGCCTTTAACCTCTTTAAAATCCATGAAAATTACAATAATTAACTCATTCAAAGCAAAACAACCTCAGTGATTACAATAAGGTTATTCTGAAAAACTAAGCATTCTATTTATTACGAACAGATGTGTCAAGAAGATTATCTTGAACACATCCACTCATAACAAACTTACTCTAACGGCTGCTCGGTAACCTGAGTCTCCGCTAACACTTCTTCTTCGTCAGCAAAAAGCGCTTCGGCTGCTATAACAGCTGCAGACGGCTCAGCGACTGCTGGGGCTTGTGCAGCTAATGCTGCGCGCTTTCTTGCCTCATGGTAGGCCAACCCTGTACCTGCAGGAATGAGTCTACCCACGATAACGTTTTCTTTCAGGCCTCGCAACTCATCTCGCTTACCTAAAATAGCCGCTTCGGTTAATACGCGCGTGGTTTCTTGGAATGACGCTGCAGAAATAAATGAGTCTGTTGATAACGATGCTTTTGTAATGCCCAACAAGACATACTCAAAACTGGCTGGACGTTTATCAAGCACAACGATACGTTCGTTTTCAGCCAACAAGTCAGCACGCTCTACTTGTTCACCTTGAATGAAGCTTGTATCGCCTGCATCTGTTACCCGTACACGACGCAGCATTTGACGCACAATTACCTCAATGTGTTTATCGTTAATTTTCACGCCTTGCAAACGGTACACGTCTTGCACTTCATCAATAATATAACGCGCCAATGCTTCACGTCCTTGTAAGCGCAAGATATCTTGCGGATCAGCTGGG
>JAGVCB010000110.1 GCA_020059445.1 Polynucleobacter sp.
CAAGATTTCTTTGTTTCCCAACATGCGCGAACAAGCGGTGATCTCTGTATGGGACGTTGATACGATTTACAAGATTCCGCAAATGCTTCATGAGCAGGGCTTGGATGAGTTGATATGTCATGAATTGCGCATTGACGCTAAGCCTGCCAACTTATCTGTATGGAATGGCTTGGTTCATAGCCTAGAAAATCCAAAGCATGAAGTAACTATTGGAATGGTCGGTAAGTATGTTGATTTAACGGAGTCTTATAAGTCATTGATCGAAGCCTTGCGTCACGCAGGTATTCATAATGAAACCAAAGTGGGCATTCGTTATATCGATTCAGAGAATTTAGATGGTGGCGATGTTTCAAGCCTTGCTGGTTTAGACGCTATTTTAGTTCCCGGTGGTTTTGGTAAGCGGGGCACTGAAGGAAAGATTGCAGCCATCAAGCATGCTCGCGAGAACAAAATCCCTTACCTTGGTATCTGTTTAGGTATGCAATTGGCGGTGATTGAGTTTGCCCGTCATGTGGCTGGCTTGAAGGGTGCTAACAGTACAGAATTTGAGCCGAATGGTCCTCATCCTGTGGTCGCTTTGATCACTGAATGGATGGATCGTGAAGGTCGTGTTGAAAAGCGTGATGAGGCTTCTGATCTTGGCGGCACAATGCGCTTAGGTTCTCAGCGTTGCCCAGTGAAGCCGAATACCTTGGCTGAAAAGATTTATGGCCCCGAGGTCAATGAACGTCATCGCCATCGTTTTGAAGTGAACAATGTGTATGTGCCTAAATTAGAGTCTGCTGGAATGATCATTTCTGCAAGAACTCCTAATGAATCTTTGCCAGAAATGATGGAGTTGCCAAGCAGCATGCACCCATGGTTCTTTGGTGTGCAGTTCCATCCTGAGTTCACATCAACCCCAAGAGATGGTCATCCATTGTTCTCTGCATTCATCAAAGCAGCCTTAAACCAAAAGGGTATTGCAGGTTGACCTGCGCAGCATTAAGGAATTAAGGAGTTAGTCATGAAACTATGCGATTTTGAAATTGGTCTTGATAAGCGTTTCTTTTTAATCGCTGGCACGTGTGTGATTGAGTCTGAGCAAATGGCCATGGATACTGCTGGCCAGTTAAAAGAAATCACGAGTGCTTTAGGCATTCCATTCATTTACAAATCATCTTTTGACAAAGCCAATCGCTCTTCAGGAACATCATTCCGTGGTCTCGGCATGGAAAAAGGTCTTGAGATTCTGGCCAAAGTTAAAAAAGAAATTGGCGTGAATATTTTGACTGATATTCATGATGTTGAAGAAATCAAACCAGTGGCAGCTGTTGTTGATGTATTGCAAACCCCAGCGTTTTTGTGTCGTCAAACTGATTTCATTCGTGCTTGCGCTCAAAGCGGCAAGCCAGTGAACATCAAAAAAGGTCAGTTCTTGGCTCCAGGCGATATGAAAAATGTTATTGATAAAGCCCGCGCTGCTGCTAAAGAAGTTGGCTTGTCAGAAGATATGTTCATGGCGTGCGAACGCGGTGCTTCTTTTGGTTACAACAACTTGGTATCTGATATGCGCAGCCTTGCGATCATGCGCGAAACCAATGCTCCGATTGTGTTTGATGCCACACACTCTGTGCAGTTGCCAGGTGGTCAAGGCACAACAAGCGGTGGTCAGCGTGAGATGGTACCAGTTTTGGCAAGAGCGGCTGTTGCAGTTGGTGTGAGTGGTTTGTTCATGGAGACTCATCCAAATCCAGCTAATGCTTTGTCAGATGGCCCTAATGCAGTGCCATTGAATCGCATGAAAGAATTACTCGCCACCTTGGTGGCTTTAGATGACGTTGTTAAAAACGGCAACGTTTACTTAGAAAAAGATTTCAAATAATTTGTTAAGGGAAAAGTCATGAGTGCAATCGTTGACATTATTGGTCGTGAAATACTAGATTCAAGAGGCAATCCTACTGTTGAGTGTGATGTTTTGCTTGAGTCAGGCGTGATGGGCCGTGCTGCGGTACCTTCAGGAGCATCAACTGGTTCACGTGAGGCTGTTGAGCTCCGTGATGATGAGCCAGGTCGCTACCTTGGAAAAGGCGTTCTTAAAGCAGTTGAAAATATCAATACTGAAATCGCAGAAGCGGTGATGGGTCTTGATGCCAGCGAACAGGCTTTTCTAGATCGCACTTTGATTGACTTGGATGGGACTGACAATAAGTCACGTTTAGGTGCCAATGCAACTTTGGCCGTGTCTATGGCTGTTGCGCGTGCAGCTGCTGAAGAAGCGGGTTTACCTTTGTACAGATATTTTGGTGGTTCAGGTGCTATGCAATTGCCAGTCCCAATGATGAACATTGTGAACGGTGGTTCACACGCCAACAACAGTTTGGATATTCAGGAATTCATGATCATGCCAGTGAGCATGACCAGCTTTCGTGAGGCCGTCCGTTGTGGTGCAGAGATTTTCCATGCTTTAAAGAAAATCATTCATGATCAGGGTATGCCTACATCAGTTGGTGATGAAGGTGGTTTTGCCCCTAACTTTAAGAGCAATGAAGAGTGTTTAAATACGATTCTTCAGGCGATTGAAAAAGCTGGTTATAAACCGGGTGAAGATGTTTTGTTGGCTTTGGATTGTGCTGCCAGTGAATTCTATAAAGACGGTAAATATGACTTGTCTGGTGAAGGTCTCCAGCTAACCTCAGCGGAATTTGCTGACTACCTTACTAACTTGGTTGATAAATACCCGATTGTTTCGATTGAAGACGGTATGCATGAGGGTGATTGGGAAGGTTGGGCAATCTTGACTGAGAAGTTAGGCAAGAAGATTCAATTGGTAGGTGACGATCTATTTGTGACCAACACCAAGATCCTTAAAGAAGGTATTGAGAAGAACATTGCTAACTCAATTTTGATCAAAGTGAACCAAATCGGTACTTTGACAGAAACATTTGCTGCGATTGAAATGGCTAAGCGTGCTGGATATACAGCTGTGATCTCTCATCGTTCAGGCGAGACAGAAGACAGCACGATTGCAGACATCGCAGTTGGTACAAATGCAGGTCAAATCAAGACTGGTTCATTGTCACGTTCTGATCGTATCGCCAAGTACAACCAATTGATTCGTATTGAAGAAGACTTAGGGGATGTTGCAACATACCCTGGTAAGTCAACTTTCTATAACTTACGCAAGTAATTTTAGAAACTCACGCCAGAAAAGAGAGCCCAGATGCGCATCGTTGTTTACGGCATGTTGGCTCTCTTAGTGCTTATTCAATACCCATTGTGGTTAGGTAAGGGAGGCTGGTTAAGAGTATATGAGCTCGATCGTCAAGTATCTAAACAAATGGAAAAAAATGATGCTCTTGCGGCTCGTAACGCCAAGCTATCGGGCGAAGTAAAAGACCTCAAAGACGGAACCAAAGCGATTGAAGAGCGCGCTCGCGCCGAGCATGGCATGAGCAAAGAGGGTGAGTTCTTTGTGCAGGTGGTTCCAGGTAAAAAGCCAGCCAATGACCCTGTCGAGGGTGAGGCATCAAAGACTAAGTAAAATTTTTTGTACAATTACTTATTAATTATATAAATAATTGGAAATAAAAATGCGTTTAGAGACCTTAATTTTTAACTTCGAGGGTTATCTGGGTAGCTGCAAATTTGATCCTGATTCAGAAACATACCATGGCAGGATCTTAGGCATAAAAGATTTGGTTACATATGAGGCGTCAAATAGCGACGATTTGTATGAAGAATTTATTACATCAGTGAATGACTACTTGGAAGCTTGTCTTGAGTTCAATAGAGAGCCTCAAAAGTCACCGGTACATTGATTTAGAGGATTATCATTAATGAAGAGTATTAGAAATCCATTGCGTAAGCCAACGCACCCAGGAGCGATTTTGCGCGAGGATGTCATGCCTGAATTAGGTATCACCCAAGCTTCTTTCGCCAGTTATCTGGGGGTGAGTCGCCTGACTGTATCGGAGATACTTAATGAGAAACGAGGCGTCAGCCCTGAAATGGCCATGCGAATATCAGCTGTTATTGGTGGAAGCCCTGAAATGTGGCTTCGCATGCAGGAGGCTTTAGATTTATGGGTAGTTGCACAAAAATTTAAGAAAAATCCTAAAACGGCACCTAGACCATTAAAGCAAATGCTCCTTGCTGCTTAATGCTTTGAGCTAGGAGCTTGTTTAACTGCATCAACAATTGTAGGGCTGGCAAAAATCTGCTTGCAATCAACCGCATCAAAGATATAAATCTGGCCACAGAAATCGCAATTGGTTTCAACCGCATCTTTCTCTAGAAGAATGCTGTTCACTTCTTCTTCGCCCAGCATTTTCAGCATATCGGCAACCTTGATGCGAGAGCAGCGGCATCCAAATTTAATGGGTCTCTCATCAAAACTTCTCACGCCATGATGGGCTGATTCATCACGGTACAGGCGATTCATCAACACCTTGGGCTCAAGGCTCAAGAGTTCTTCAGTGGTGACTGTGTCTGAAAGCATTTGAAGTCTAGACCAGCCTTCAGCTGCCATTTCATCATCCATCTTCAGTTGACCGCCCATATTGGGTAATCTTTGAAGTAATAGGCCGCCACATGAATCTTCATCGCTGGCTAGCCACAAGCGAGTCTCCAACTGCTCAGAGTCACGCATGTACAAAGTGATTGCTTCTGCAATGCTTTTGACAGGTTTTCCGTTATCACTCAATGCAACGATGCCTTGGTAGGGGTTTTGACCTGGTTTGCGATCAGCTGGGTCCAGTGTGATCACCAATCGACCTTGACCATCTGGATTAATTAAATCTGACAAATTGGCATCATCAGGCAGGGTTGATAAATCAATATCATCATTCAACTTTGCGGTTGCGCGAATCACTAAATGTTCATTGCACTCTAGTACCAATAAACGAACTGCGCCATTACCTTGCGCTTGAATGATAATACTGCCGTTAAATTTGAGTGTTCCACACAGAAGAACACCGGCTGCGACCAAGTCGCCCAGTAGCTTTTTGACGGCGGGCGGATACTCTTTATGAGCCAAAATAGCTTGCCAAGAATCTCGAATATTCACGATTTCACCGCGCACAGGTGCGCCATCAAAAACAAAGACTTGGAGAGAATCTGGGGAGTATTTATCTGTCATAACGTATATTGTAGAAACTTTATGAAATGACGGCTTGTGTTTTCAAATAAACATCCTTTTTTGACCGCTTTGTCGCTTGCCCTGGGCTCTGCCATTGCCTTGGGCTTGGCGCGCTTTTCTTATGGGCTTTTATTGCCTGTGATGAGAGAGGATTTGGACTGGTCTTACTTGGTCGCTGGTACCATGAACACCGCCAACGCTCTCGGTTACTTCATTGGAGCCTTAAGCTCTCCAGTCATGATGAGGCGCATGTCAGTCCATCAGTTTTTTATATCATCGGCTGTGATTACCGGTATATTTTTGTTCCTTTCTGGTTGTACTGATCAAACCAGCTTGCTATTTATTTATCGCGTCTTCGCGGGTATAGCAAGTGCCTGGATCTTTGTGGCAGGTGGCGTGCTTATTTCTCAGTTAGGCACCATCCACGCCAATAAATCAGGATTGATGTTGGGCATCTTCTATGCAGG
>JAGVCB010000074.1 GCA_020059445.1 Polynucleobacter sp.
ATACTCTTGACCAGTTGTCGACCAATCAATAGACCAACTATTGATCCCACTGAAAATGGCCAGGCCAAAGACCAGTTCATCGCACCGTAAAAGTTAGAAAACAGCACCCCACCCGAAGAGACGATGGTGAGAACACCCAATGAAGTTGCCACAATTGATTTAATTGGTAAATCTGTGAATTTTCTCAAAGCAGGAACGATGATGAACCCGCCCCCCACTCCCAGTAAACCGGAAAAAAATCCAGCAATGACCCCTGAGCCAAAAAGTGCTCTGGCACAAGGTAATGTCCAAGTGAGCTTACCGATCGTTTGATCAAGTTGACATGGAGGACCTAATGCATCTTCGATACCCGCCATTTCTCTTTTGGCCTGGGTCCACATATTCTTGGCGACCAGCAAAAGAATTAAGGCAAAGATCAAAACCAAAGGCCAGTTAGGTAGCTGATGTGCCAACCAAATTCCAAGCGGTGAAAAAATCAAACCTGCGCACGCAATTAAGAGTGCAGCTTTGTACCTGAGTATTTTTGCAGTAAATCCCAGATAAGCACCCAAGCCAGATGATAAAGCCACCGCCAGCAATCCTATAGGGGCAGCCTGAGCGACCTCTAAATGCAAGAAGAACCCCAGGAGGGGCACAGACAAAATCGCCCCACCCGCTCCAGTCAGACCTAAAACCACCCCAACAAAAATGCCGAGAGCGATTCCGATGAGTGTTAACTCCAACTAATTAACCAACTTGTTGAGCCAACATGTACAAATTAGTTGATCTAGCACCTGAGCGACAGAAAGCCAAAATCGGGCCTGGCATGTCCTCAAGCAAGCGAGCCATTTCTTGCGCTTGCTCTAAAGTGATTTGACCACTGACCACTGGCAAGTAGGCGTAATTAAGACCCAATGCTTTTGCAGCCATTTCAATTTCAGCATTCAAAGGCTGCTGTGGACCAGCTTCGCCATCTGGGCGATTATTGATGATTGACTTGTAACCTTGGCGCGCGATTTCCGCAACATCATGCGCAGTGATTTGTCCCAAAGTACCAAATTGATCTGTATGACAAGCGATTTGAAGTGGCATGCCACATCCTCCAGTGTTTGAATGTTGATTTGATTGATTACTTCCTATAACTGGTTCGCAAGGTGGCGGAAGCATTCTCCACTGCAAATACTTCATGGCCAAAAGAGCGCCCACAATAAATCCTGCAAGAGCAATGAATGAACTGATGGACAATGTTGAAATACCAGTTAAACCCTGACCAATGGTGCAACCAAGAGCAGTCACGCCGCCCACACCCATTAAAACCCCACCGAGTAAATGATTGCCAGTGTCCTCTGCATTTCTAAAAGTTTCCCAATGGAATGTCTTGGTCACTATCGAGTAAATGAATGAACCAACAATCAAACCAAAGACCGAAGCAATGCCTAAAGTTATTTTTCTACTTGTATCACTGAAGAATGTCAGCCACTCAATCACGTAGGCATAAGGTGCTACATAGGTTAAGCTTTCCATGCGACCACTGTTGGTCGCAATAAAAACCTCTTCCAAAGTATTTGGATCTTCAGCCACATAACCCAAGACCCCTGAAATCCACCAAACTAACAAAATAGCGCCGCCAACACCAAAACCAGCCAAGAGATTATTAAGGTTCCAAAACTCTTTTTTAATCAGTGCAAACAAAATCAATGCACCACCAATGATGAGTGCCAAACTGATTTGCAAGGTGTCTTTGGCCATACCCATCGAAGCAGCTAGCAAGCTAGGCAAATCCTGTTGTGTCGACAAGGTAACAAACACAGTGTCAGTTGTGTTGACTCTCAAAACCCCAAATACGCCTCTTAAGGTCATATAAGACGAAAGCGCCAAAGCCAAAAAGACCACCAAAGACTTTAGATTACCCGCTCCAATGCGTAACAATGTTTTACTGCCGCAACCTGAGGCCAAGACCATGCCAAAGCCAAACATCAAAGAACCCACGATGGTGGATAGCCAGGTCAAACGTGAGCCTGTGTAAATAGATTTACTGACGTCAATCATGCCCATGGAGGTCATGATTCCAACACCCAAAATCGCCACACCCATGGCTAAAAGCCATTGACGCATGCGAGTCCATTCGCCCATGATGGCAATATCAGTGATAGCGCCCATGGTACAAAAACGTGTTTTTTGCAAAACAAGACCCAAAAGAACCGTGACCACAAATGTGGACCAAAGAACGCTACTGGTAATGGAATTTAAGTTAATTTCAGGCATAAATAGAGGTTGAACCTTTTAAGCCTGATATTTTATGGCATTTTTGGTAATTAACCCTTGGCTTGATCTTTTGCTGGAATTTTTAAGTATTCTTGATCGTTAAAGCGTGGAACCCAATTTGGCTTGTAAACCACAAAGACCGCCAATAACATGCCTGACAAAGAACCCTCTGTTAACGATAGAACCACCAGGGTCACAAACCAATCTACCAGGTCCATTGATAAACCCAGGCTGGTTGGCCAAAAAGCCTGGTGCCAGATCATCAAGCAGACCGCTGGAATGATCACACTCAGAACGCCTGCCACGTAACCATGACCAAAGATGAACACAAAGAGATGTTTAGGAAGGCAGCCACCCACCAAGCGCATGACTCCACAGGCGCACATAGCTGGGAAAACACCCAAAATTAAAAATTGATGCAAGGCATGATTCAGCGTCCATGAAGAGGCCAAGGCAACGATGGTTGTCACACCTGCAAGCATCACGATGGCGGGACGTAACCCATACATTGCAACCAACAAAGACGCACCGAAGAATTGAAACGATAAACCGATCAGTGCATCGACGGCCATGCCTGGAAAATAGGCTCGAATGTTCCAAGCCAGACCGAGGGCCAGGATGCCGCCTAAAACTGAATTGATCACTTGGGGCCTGATCAATACCCTCCAATGATCATTAGAGAACGCCCAGAATAGAACAAGACCAGATATAACGAGGGATATACTGGTCATGTCCATATTCATGATTGTTTATGCAGCGAAACCTGGGTTTCCTTTTGCACCTTCAATGATTGGCATATTGAGAGGCTTGGCTTTAACGGTCTTAATGTCACGAAGGTATTTGGCCACCACATCCCAGATTGGCTCGCCACCAACAGCTTTTGCTTCTTCTGCCACTGGAGCCCAACCCGCCACTTTGTAGGTCTTATTAGGGTCAATCAACTTACCATTGAGCGTCATATTACTGATGCGCTTATTCGCTTCACCCGTTGGATTGATTGAGTACTGAAGACCCCCCACACGCACCATGTCACCACCTTGTTGGTAGTATGGATCTGGGTTGAACAAGTTGTCCGCAATATCTTCAAGAACTGTTTTGATCATATCCCCCTTCATCATGGTCACAGTGGTCCATGGATAAGTGATCGCCGTTTGATCAAGCACGTGTTCCATCGTGATCGCCTGACCTGGTAGCAATGACGTACCCCAACGGAAACCTGGTGAGAAGGCAATCTCAGCATTCTTCACAGCCATCAAACCATCCAAAATCAATTGATCGAAGCTACCGTTGAAGTTACCACGACGGTACAAAGTACCTTCAGTGACAGCAAGCTTTTCACCCAACTTTGTTTCATAAGGAGCACGAACTCTGTCGATCAATTTATTCATGGCTGGATCAGCAGGAATCATGTCTGAGAAAACTGGCAACAACTTATAGCGGAAGTCAGCAATCTTGCCTGC
>JAGVCB010000119.1 GCA_020059445.1 Polynucleobacter sp.
GATCTTCGAAACTTTGTTTTCTGCGTTAAGAAGACCTTTCCCAATCATTCAAGATCCCACTAAGCCTGGTAAAACCACTTTTAATTTTGCATTCTTTGAATCGTACTTTTCGAACTACATTGAAGGCACTACATTCACAGTTGAAGAGGCTTCTGAGATTATTTTCGACGGGAAAATGATTCCACAGCGAAATGAGGATTCACATGATGTGCTGGGGACCTTTAAAGCAATCATGGAACAACCTTTTCGTTCTAAGCCCCCAAAAGATGAAGATGATTTTTTAGTGTGGCTTCAGAAATGTAACCTCCAAATACTCTCCAGTCGTCCAGATAAAAATCCAGGCGAATGGAAAGAGCAAACTAACCAGGCAGGTAATACCATTTTTGTTCATCCGGAGCTTGTAAGGGGTACTTTACGCGAGGGATTCAAGCGCGTCGCTTTACTAGAGGATCCATTTGCGCGCGCATTAATGACAATGTTTGTTGTTACTGAGGTGCACCCATTTATGGATGGCAATGGCCGAACTGCGCGTCTAACAATGAATGCCTACCTAACTCAAAACTCTGCCTCTCGCATCATGATTCCCACGGCTTATCGCGAAGATTATTTATTGCCATTAAAAGCACTCTCTCAAAACAATGATCCAAACCCCTTCATTCGATCCATGACTCGGGCATGGCGTTGGACCGCTGGATTTGATTATTCGAACTTTCCAAATCTTTGGGGAAAAATGAAAACTTGTAACGCATTTGCAGACAACCCCTCACGGCATCAACTACTGGATCCCCACGATATAAGCTAAGTTGTTGACGAAAAACCAGGACAGGCAAAAAGAATAAAGATAAAGGGCGCCCAAAGGCGCCCTTTATCTATTAACAATTTGGCGGAAGCTGTGAGATTCGAACTCACGGAGGACTCGCATCCTCGGCAGTTTTCAAGACTGCTGCATTCAACCACTCTGCCAAGCTTCCAAAACAGCGATGATTATAGAGGTATCTGAAACCAACCGCCATTTTTTTTAATTTTACGGGTTTCAAAACTTGTTAAAATTCATAAATGTCTAAATTAATTAGCGCTGTAGACCTTGCTCTAGATACCGCCTACCAACAAATCTCTGATGCCGAATGGCAGCGATTATTTGAGTTGGCAGTAAGCCGTGGTGTTTTTGAAAAACGCGATGCGACCTTCTCAGGCGGCGCCGTCAATCAATCAGAAGGTCGCTCAGCCCTTCACCCAGCCCTTCGGAACTTGTCAGACCAGCCCATGATGGTTGATGGCGAAGATGTCATGCCCCAAGTCAAAGCAGTATGGCAAAGGATGGAAGGGTTTTGCAATCAACTGATTGGCATCACCGATGTGATTTGCATTGGCATCGGTGGTTCAGATTGGGGTCCGCGCTTGGTGTGTGATGCGCTTTACCAAGTAAATCCCAATGTGGGCAAAACGATTCGTTTGCATTTTGTGGCAAACGTCGATAGCGCTGAATTGGCCACCACTTTGGCGAAGGCTCAACCTCGCAGCACCAGAGTGCTGATCACATCTAAAACATTCACAACTCTTGAGACCATGAGAAATGCTCAAACGGTCATCAATTGGTTAAAGCTTCATCAAGTCACACCCTCACAACTGAAGAAGTGCTTGATTGGTATCACTGCCAATCCTGAAGCAGCAGAAGCGTTTGGGATTGCTCCAGAAAATATTTACCCATTTTGGGACTGGGTCGGTGGTCGTTTCTCAGTATGGTCAGCGGTCGGTTTTCCAATTGCCATTAAATTTGGCTTTGCTACATATAAACAATTTTTAGCTGGTGCTCATGCGATGGATCAGCATTTTGTGAATGCTCCTGCAAAAGAAAACATGCCACTCATTTTGGCATTGACTTTGATTCAGAATCAACGCAAACACGGCATCACTGCTAAGGCGATTGTGCCTTACGCCCATGCCCTTAGATTTTTACCCGAATGGTTACAGCAATTAGAAATGGAAAGTCACGGCAAAAGTGTGACAATTGACGGACAGTCATGCGATCCAACATCCCCTGTGGTGTTTGGCAGTGCGGGCAGCAATTCTCAGCACAGTTATTTCCAAATGCTTCACCAAGGCACACAGATCATTCCAGTGGATTTCATTGCAGTTAAACAAGCCATGAGTGACTTGCCTGAAGCCAAAGAACATCATCAGTCATTGATCGCTAATTGCTTGGCTCAAGCGCAAGCTTTGGCGAATGGCTCTGAAGAAGAATTTGCTTATGATTCTTGTCCTGGCGGTCGCCCAAGCAACTTGATTTGGCTGCCCAAGCTCGATGCTTACTATCTAGGCGCATTGTTAGCTCTATATGAACACCGTGCACTTTGCCTGGGTGCTATTTGGGGTCTGAATAGTTTTGACCAACCAGGCGTTGAATTAGGTAAAAAATTAGCCAAGCCAATTCAAGCTGCGCTCAAAGGTGACAATCCATCACTAGATGGGATTGATGCAATCACTGCTGCGCGCATCAAGTGGCTCAACTCTTAAATCTAAACTCTTACCCCCTCAGAGAACTCATGGAACTATCTTCCTCAATTTTTAAAGCGTATGACATTCGTGGCGTCATTGATAAAACCTTAGACCCAAGCGTTGCAAAACTCATTGGCCAATCTTTTGGCAGTGCGATGCGCGAGATTGGGGAAACAGTTTGTGTGGTAGGTCGTGATGGTCGTTTATCTGGCCCAGCCATGATGTCAGGACTCACAGAAGGTCTTTTATCTGTCGGCGTTGATGTGATTGATTTAGGGGTTGTAGCAACCCCCATGGTTTACTTTGGCACGAATATCAAGATCAATGGCCAGCAAGCTAAGTCTGGAATCATGATCACCGGTAGCCACAATCCACCTGACTACAACGGCTTCAAAATGGTTTTAGGCAGTTCTGCCATTTATGGCGAACAAATACAGGCTTTGCGTGAGCGCATCATTGCCAAGCAGTTTGCAAGTGGTTCTGGTCAACGTTCTGAATACGACATTTTCCCTGAGTATTTAGAACGCATTGTTGGTGATGTGAAGCTTCAGAGAAAAATCAAAATTGCTGTTGATTGTGGCAATGGTGTTGGTGGCGCATTCGCAGGCAAACTATTCAGAGCCCTGGGTTGCGAAGTGGAAGAATTGTTTTGCGAAGTAGACGGCACCTTCCCAAATCATCATCCTGATCCAGCTCATTTAGAAAATCTGCAAGATCTAATTAAAAATCTAAAAACCACTGATAATGAAATCGGCCTGGCCTTTGACGGTGATGCAGATCGTCTGGGCGTCGTCACAAAAAGCGGTGAGGTGATTTTCCCTGACCGCCAAATGATGTTATTTGCTAAAGACGTGCTTGGTCGCAATCCTGGCGCGCAAATTATTTACGATGTTAAGTGCACACGTAACTTGGCCACCTATATCAAGCAAGCGGGTGGCGAACCATTGATGTGGAAAACAGGTCACTCACTGGTCAAAGCAAAACTAAAAGAAAC
>JAGVCB010000016.1 GCA_020059445.1 Polynucleobacter sp.
CAACTCGTACTTATCCGCCACGGCGAATCCCAATGGAACCTAGAAAACCGATTTACCGGCTGGGTTGATGTTGATTTAACCCCTACCGGCATCCAGCAAGCTACTCAAGCTGGAGAGAGTTTAAAGGCTGCCGGGTATGATTTTGACATTGCTTACACATCTGTGCTCAAAAGAGCTATCAGAACCCTTTGGCATACTCAAGAAGCCATGGACAGGCTTTGGCTACCAGTGGTGCACAGCTGGCGCTTAAACGAGCGTCATTATGGCGCCTTGGCAGGCTTAAATAAGGCTGAAACGGCCGCCAAATATGGCGATGAGCAGGTTCATATTTGGAGAAGGTCTTATGACGTTAGACCTCCTTTGCTAGAACCAAACGACCCAAGAACATCATTTAACGACCCACGCTACTCAAAACTCAAAAAAGAAGAGATTCCTCTGGGTGAATGTTTAAAAGACAACGTTGCTCGAGTTTTACCCCTTTGGGAGGAGTCAATTGCCCCAGCTTTGCGCTCAGGCAAGCGAGTTTTGATCGCAGCTCATGGCAATAGTATTCGTTCCCTAGTAAAGTACCTAGACGAAGTATCTGATTCAGACATCATGGAAATCAATATTCCTAACGGAGTACCTCTGGTTTATGAGTTAGATGACAACTTAAAACCAATTAAACATTTTTACTTAGAAAAATAATTTATGCGCCGCTCGATAAAGAGTATTGCCCTCGTTTGTACAGGTCTCATTGCAGGAGTTGCATTAACTTTGCAACTGTCAGCCACTGCACAACAAGGAAGCTCCTCATTACCGCTAGATGAACTTCGCAACCTATCAAATGTATTTGGTCAAATCAAACGAGATTATGTTGAATCTGTTGAAGATAAGCGTTTATTGACTGATGCCATCAAAGGCATGGTAAGCGGACTAGATCCACACTCTTCTTATTTGGATAAAAAAGATTTTGCAGAAATGCAAGAACACACCCAAGGTAAGTTTGCTGGATTAGGCATTGAAATCACTTCTGAAGACGGCGTTGTCAAAATTCTTAATCCAATTGAAGATACGCCAGCTGCAAAAGCAGGCCTTTTATCCGGTGACTTGATCACTCGCTTGGATGACAAACCTGTGCGCGGCATGACACTTGATCAAGCGGTTCGTCGCATGCGCGGTGAGCCTGGCACAAAAATCACTTTAACTATTTTTAGAAAAAGTGAAGACAGAACATTCCCGATTACCATCACACGTGCTGAGATCAAAGTTCAATCTGTTAAAGCTAAATTTATTGAACCGGACATCGCTTACGTCCGCATCACCAGCTTTCAAGAAAGAACCATTCCTGACCTTGCTAAGAAGTTAAACGAATTAGCTGGAGTAAATCCACAGCTCAAAGGATTGGTTCTAGACCTCAGAAACAATGGTGGCGGACTATTACAAGGCGCTGTTGGAGTATCAGCCGCCTTCTTGCCAACAGATACTTTGATTGTTTCGACCAAAGGACAAACTGAAGAAGCGAAACAAGTATTTAAATCAACTTTTGATAACTATCGTTTATCAGAAAACAATGATGCCCTAGCGCAGCTATCTCCAGTCTTCAAAAAAGTACCGCTCGTTGTGCTTGTAAACGCTTTCTCTGCATCAGCCTCAGAAATTGTTGCGGGCGCCTTGCAAGATCACAAACGTGCAACCATCATTGGTAAAACAACTTTTGGCAAAGGCTCAGTACAAACTGTGCGCCCATTGAGTGCTGACTCAGCCTTGAAGCTGACCACTGCTTACTATTACACCCCAACCGGTAAATCAATCCAAGCCTTTGGTATTAAGCCTGATATTGCCGTTGATCAAAACGCCGAAGGCGATCCTGATGATGTATTGATCACTCGCGAAATCGACAGTGAAAAACACCTTAAGAACAAGCAGTCTTCTGAAGAAAAATTAATCAAAGATCGCGAACAGCGTCGTCTCGAAGAATTACAGCGCATTGAAGAGTTGAACGCCAAGAAAACGCCTGAAGAAAAAGAGAAAGATCGTAAAAAGCGTCCTGCTGAATTTGGTTCAGCCGAGGACTTCATGCTCACTCAAGCAGCGGCTTACTTAAAAGGTCAACCAATCAAAAAATCCAAGTCACGCTTGGAATAAAAGAATCTGGCGATGAACGATCAGGAACTACTTCGATACTCACGCCACATTCTTTTGGATGACATTGGCATTGAAGGCCAAGAAAAAATACTGTCATCTCACGTTGTTGTGATCGGCGCCGGCGGTCTTGGTTCAGCTGCTGCACCCTACTTGGCAGCATCTGGCGTAGGCAAGATCACTTTGATTGATCATGATATGGTGGATCTCACCAATCTCCAACGCCAAATCATGCACCGCCAAACTTCTGTTGGCATGGCCAAAGTGAGCTCTGCAAAAACCATGTTGCAAGAGCTCAATCCTCATCTCAATGTTGTTGCTCTTGAACAAAAAGTAACAAGTGACTTGCTAGATCAGCTTTTACCAACGGCAACAGTTGTTTTAGATTGCACCGATAATTTTTCAAGTCGGCACTTGATCAACGCTGCGTGCGTCAAGCACAAGACTCCTTTGGTCAGCGGTGCAGCGATTCGCTTTGATGGACAATTGACCGTGATCGACCCAAGACAAACAGGAACACCTTGCTAC
>JAGVCB010000003.1 GCA_020059445.1 Polynucleobacter sp.
AAACAGAAGAAAATAATCGCTAATGCATACATCAAAATATATACAGGCTGACCTGGTGACAAAGTTGCCGCCAAATCTTTAATAAATAAAGTCACTGAACTGGTTGTTTCGCCAGCCGTAAACCATCCAGCAATAGTTGCTGGGAACAAAATAATAGATGAAGCAAAAATTGGAGGAATAACGCCCGCCATGTTTAACTTCAACGGCAAGTGAGATGCTTGTCCGCCATAAATCTTATTGCCAACTTGACGTTTGGCATAGTTAACCAACACACGTCGCTGGCCACGCTCAACAAACACCACGAAATAAGTTACTGCGATAACGATCGCAACAATCAAAATAGCTGAAAGTGCGCTCATTGAACCTGTTCTTACCAATTCAAATAAACCGCCCAATGCACCAGGTAAGCCTGCTGCAATACCACCGAAGATGATGATTGAAATACCGTTGCCCAAACCACGCTCTGTGATTTGTTCACCCAACCACATCAAGAACATTGTGCCTGCCACAAGAGTGATCACAGTGTTCATGCGGAAAGTAAAGCCTGGGTCAATCACCAATCCTGCTTGTGCTTCTAAGGCAATCGCAATGCCAAGCGCTTGGAATGTTGCCAATACCAAAGTCGCATAACGTGTGTACTGCGTGATTTTTCTTTGTCCTGCCTGACCATCCTTTTTCATTGCTTCCAATGTTGGAAGAACGATGGTCAATAACTGCATGATGATCGATGCAGAAATGTAAGGCATGATTCCAAGTGCGAACACCGTGAATCTTGAAAGTGCTCCACCTGAGAAAAGGTTGAACATGCCAAGAATTCCACCACTTTGACTATCAAATAATTGAGCCAACTGGTCAGGGTCGATACCTGGAACAGGAATATGTGCGCCAATGCGGAAAACCAACAAAGCCAAAACCAAGAAAATCAAGCGACGACGTAAGTCGGCGAACTTGCTTCCTGATTTCATGCTAGAGAGGTTTGGAGATGCAATGGCCATTAAGTATTAACTCTTAAGCTGCTTCAACAAATTTGCCACCAGCAGCTTCAACAGCAGCTTTAGCACCTGCAGTAGCTAAAATGCCACGCACTGTGATTGCCATTGATAACTCACCAGTTTTAATGATTTTTACGCTCTTTGTTAAGCCAGATACCAAGCCACTCTTTTTAAGAGTTACTAGATCAATCTCAGCTAAGCCAAGCTTTTGCAAATCAGTCAATGTCACTTGACCATCAAACTGTTTGCTCAAAGATACGAAACCACGTTTTGGCAAACGGCGATACAAAGGCATTTGACCGCCCTCGAATCCGACCTTGTGGAAACCACCTGAACGAGATTTTTGACCTTTGTGTCCACGGCCAGCAGTTTTGCCTAAGCCTGAGCCAATACCGCGACCCACACGACGCTTGGCGTGCTTAGCACCTTCTGCAGGTTTAATTTTATTGAGTTCCATAATCTATCCCTAAGTATTACTTGATGACTTTGACCAAGTAAGACACTTTGTTAATCATGCCGCGAACTGATGGCGTGTCTTGCAATTCAGAAACAGAATTCACGCGACGCAAGCCTAAGCCACGTACTGTTGCGCGATGATCTTCACGTGTAGCAATCAAGCTACGTACTAATTGAATTTTTACTGTGCTCATATTTATCTTCCAGGCGATTAACCTAGGATCTCCTCTACAGACTTACCACGCTTAGCAGCGATCTCTGAAGGAGTGCTCATTTTGCGTAAGCCATCCAAAGTTGCACGAACCATATTGTATGGATTGGTTGAACCAAGTGATTTTGCAACCACGTTAGTAATACCCATCACATCAAACACTGCACGCATAGGGCCACCGGCAATAACGCCAGTACCGTCTTTAGCTGGTGAAATCAAAACGCGTGATGCGCCATGCTGGCCAACAACTGTGTGCTGCAATGTGCCACTGCGTAAAGAAACTTTGAACATCTTGCGACGTGCTTCGTCCATCGCTTTTTGTACAGCTACAGGCACTTCTTTTGACTTGCCCTTACCCATACCGATGCCGCCATCGCCATCACCAACCACTGTTAGTGCAGCAAAACCGAGAATACGACCACCTTTAACAACTTTGGTCACTCGGTTAATAGCGATCATCTTTTCGCGTAGACCATCATCACGCTCTTCAGATTGAACTTTATTTTGCATCTTTGCCATATTATTTCCTTGAGCCTTCGCGATCAGAACTTAAGGCCGGCTTCACGCGCAGCCTCTGCCAACGCTTTCACGCGGCCATGGTAACGGAAACCAGCACGGTCAAATGCTACTTCTGTAACACCTGCCTTGATGGCACGTTCAGCAATAGTTTTACCAACATGCTGAGCTGCAGCACTGTTACCACCATTACCGTTCAATGCTTTTTTGATGTCTGCTTCCATAGTTGAAGCAGCAGCAAGAACTGTGGTGCCATCTGTGCTGTAAAGCTGAGCAACGATATGCTGGTTAGAACGATAAATCGTCAAACGATGAGCCAATTGTTCCGCAATTCTGATGCGGGTTTGGCGTGCGCGGCGAACTCGTGTTTCATTTTTGTTCATATCTAACCCCGATTACTTCTTCTTGGTTTCTTTGAGGCGAACCACTTCATCAACATAACGAACACCTTTGCCTTTGTATGGCTCTGGTGGACGGTATGCGCGAACTTCTGCGGCTACCTGGCCAACTTGCTGCTTGTTGGCGCCTTTAATAATGATCTCAGTTTGTGATGGAGTTTCTGCCTTAACACCTGCTGGCAAATCATGAATCACATCATGTGAGAAACCTAATTGCAATTTCAATGCGTTGCCTTGTACAGAAGCACGGTAACCAACGCCCACCAAGCTAAGCTTGCGCTCAAAGCCTGTTGTTACGCCTTTAACCATGTTGCTCACCAAAGCACGTGTTGTGCCTGACAAAGCATTTGATTCTGCTGACTCGTCATTGCAAACAACTTGTAATACGCCATCCTTTTGTTGCAAACCAACGAGTGGGTGCAATGTATGAGATAACGAACCCAATGGGCCTTTTACAGTTACTTGGTTTGCTGCGATTTGAACTTCTGCGCCTTTTGGCAACTCAATAGGGCTTTTACCGACTCTAGACATCTTCGTTCCCCCAATTAAGCTACGTAGCAGATGACTTCGCCACCCACGCCAATGGCGCGAGCTTTACGATCTGTCATCACGCCTTGTGGCGTAGAAATGATTGCAACACCTAGACCGTCCAAAACCTTTGGAATGTCATGGCGACCTTTGTAGATACGCAAACCAGGTGTTGATACGCGTTGAATGCGCTCAATAACCGGACGGCCTGCGTAGTACTTTAGGCTGATATTTAATACAGGTTTAGCCGCTTCTCCAGCAATTTCAAAGCTATCGATATAACCTTCGTCTTTTAGAACGTTGGCAATCGCTACCTTGAGCTTGGAAGAAGGCATGGCGACGCTCGTCTTCTGTACCGCTTGCGCGTTACGAATTCTCGTCAGCATGTCGGCGATTGGATCGCTGATACTCATGTGTTCTCCTAATCTTTCGCCGCTTACCAGCTGGCCTTGGTTACACCAGGGATCTCGCCACGGAAGGCGATTTCACGGATTTTGCTACGGGCCAAGCCGAACTTGCGGAACGTGCCGCGTGGACGGCCAGTTAATGCACAGCGATTACGCTGGCGAGTTGGACTTGCGTTACGTGGAAGCTGTTGTAACTTCAAACGAGCTTCATAACGTTCTTCTTCGCTCTTAGAGACGTCATCAATAATCGCTTTTAACTCTGCACGCTTAGCAGCATACTTTGCGACAGTCTTGGTGCGCTTCTTTTCGCGTTCAATCAATGCTAATTTAGCCACGATGACCTCTTAATTGCGGAATGGGAATTTAAACGCTGCTAACAAAGCTTTTGCTTCATCATCAGTTTTAGCTGTAGTGGTAATGCTGATATTTAATCCACGTAGTGAGTCGATTTTGTCGTACTCAATTTCAGGGAAAATGATCTGCTCTTTAACACCAATGTTGTAGTTACCACGACCGTCAAATGCTTTACCAGAGATACCGCGGAAATCGCGTACACGTGGCAATGCAACGGTAATAAAACGATCTAGGAATTCATACATTGTTTGGCCACGCAAAGTAACCATTGCACCAATTGGGTAACCTTGACGGATTTTGAAACCCGCAATAGCTTTACGCGCTTTAGTAACAACAGGCTTTTGACCAGCGATCTTTGTTAGATCGCCAACTGCGTGTTCAATAATTTTCTTATCATTCACCGCTTCGCCCAAGCCCATGTTCAATGTGATCTTGGTGATGCGCGGTACTTCCATAACAGATTTGTAACCGAATTTCTTCATCAAATCGGCTGCAACTTTTTCTTTATAGAAGCTGTGTAAACGTGTTGACATATTTAGTTATCCTCGTCTTAGGCAGCGATTACAGCGCCAGTTGTCTTGAGGTAGCGAACCTTCTTGCCGTCAGCCACTTTGATGCCAACGCGTGAAGGTTTGCCGTTTGCGTCAACCAATGCAACATTAGATGCTTGGATTGGCATAGTCTTATCAACTACACCACCAGTTGCACCTGTCGATGGGTTTGGTTTAACGTTTTTCTTGTACACATTAACGCCATCAACGAGTAATTTACCCTCGAGGATTTCAGTCACTGTGCCTTTTTTTCCTTTATCACGACCAGTAATAACAACTACTTGATCGCCTTTACGAATCTTGTTCATATCGACCCCTTAAATAACTTCTGGCGCGAGAGAAACGATTTTCATGAAGCGTTCAGTACGCAATTCGCGTGTTACTGGCCCGAAAATACGTGTACCAATTGGCTCTAATTTTGCATTAAGCAAAACAGCCGCATTGGAATCAAATTTGATCAGTGAACCGTCTGGACGACGTACACCCTTGGCAGTGCGAACCACCACGGCGTTATAAATATCACCTTTTTTAACACGACCACGCGGAGCGGCGTCTTTAACCGTCACTTTAATAATGTCACCAATACTGGCGTAACGGCGTTTTGAACCACCGAGCACCTTGATGCACAATACTTCGCGGGCACCGGTGTTATCGGCAACCTCTAGTCTGCTTTCAGTTTGAATCATCTTTTTATCCCCAACTTGAGCGCCATAGGCAATCAGTCTTGGTTCCGTTGAGGGACCCTTATCTTGCGATAAAAATCCCGGATTAATACTTCTGAATCAATTACTTTCCAGCATACGTCGCTGGAAAGCCCTCTACTATAACAGGCTAAATTACTTCTTACAAGCCTGTTTTTGTTTGTTTAAGCAGCTTTCGCAGCTTCAACTAAACGTGTCACAACCCATGACTTGCTGCGTGAAATTGGCTTTGACTCTGAAATCTCAACCGTATCACCATCTTTGTACTGGTTTGTTTCATCGTGAGCATGGTATTTCTTTGATTTAGCAACATATTTGCCATACAAAGGATGCTTAACACGACGCTCAACCAATACAGTCACAGTTTTTTGCATTTTGTCGCTCACTACGCGACCGATCAAGGTGCGGCGCAATGATTTTTTTGTAGTTTCAGTCATTATTTGCTCGCTTTCTGGGCAATAACAGTTTTTACACGAGCGATGTCGCGCTTTACTTTGCCGAGTTGGCTTGTATCTGAAAGCTGCTGAGTGCCCTTTTGCATACGCAATTTAAATTGGGCCTTGAGCAACTCAGATAGCTCTTGGTTTAAAGATTTAACGTCTTTGGCGTTCAAATCGGAAGCTTTCATTTTGTCCCGTCCAAATTAGGCGCCAAGCTGGCGCACAACAAATGTAGTTTGAATTGGCAACTTAGCAGCAGCAAGTCTAAAAGCCTCGCGCGCCAATACTTCGTCAACACCATCCATCTCATATAAAACTTTACCTGGTTGGATTTCAGCTACGTAGTACTCTGGGTTACCTTTACCGTTACCCATACGAACTTCTGCAGGCTTCTGAGAAATTGGCTTATCTGGGAAAATGCGGATCCAAATACGACCGCCACGCTTAATGTGACGAGTCATAGCACGACGTGCTGACTCAATTTGACGCGCTGTTAATCGACCACGACCAACTGCTTTCAAACCAAAGTCACCGAATGCTACGCTGCTGCCACGTGTGGCAACACCAGTATTACGGCCTTTTTGTTCCTTACGGTACTTACGACGTTTTGGTTGCAACATAATTATTCTCCAGCCTTCTCAGCAGGCTTCGTTACTTTGCGCACGCGTTTTACTGCTGGCTTAGCATCAGCTGCTGGCTTATCACCGTCTTCTTTAGCTTTACGTGGAGCACGCGTGCTAGGACGACGAGTTTTTTTCTCTTGATCTGCTTCAGGTGCTGCAGGAGCTACTGCGTTTACATCTACGCGACCCAATGTGTCACCTTTGTAAACCCAAACCTTCACACCAATGATGCCGTATGTTGTTTCTGCTTCTGATGTTGCGTAATCAATATCAGCCTTCAATGTATGAAGAGGTACACGACCTTCACGGTACCATTCTGTACGAGCAATTTCAGCACCGTTCAAACGGCCAGCACTCATGATTTTGATACCTTGAGCGCCTAAGCGCATAGCGCTTTGCATTGCACGCTTCATAGCGCGACGGAACATGATACGTTTTTCAAGCTGTTGTGTGATTGAATCAGCGATTAACTGAGCATCAACTTCAGGCTTACGAATTTCTTCGATATTGACGTGAACTGGAACCCCCATGCGCTTTTGCAATTCTTTGCGTAGCACTTCAATGTCTTCGCCTTTTTTGCCAATAACAACACCTG
>JAGVCB010000105.1 GCA_020059445.1 Polynucleobacter sp.
AAAAGTGTGAGAGCTTGTATTGGTATTGTTCCTCAAGACACAGTCCTTTTTAATGACACGATTGCCTATAACATTGCTTACGGTCGTCCTGGAGCTTCGCAAGAGGAAATAGAGGCGGCCGCCAAAGCGGCGCAGATCCATGACTTCATCACATCATTACCGGACGGCTATAACTCAGCGGTGGGTGAACGTGGCTTGAAATTGTCTGGGGGTGAGAAGCAACGCGTAGCAATTGCTAGAACTCTTTTGAAGAATCCATCCTTTTTGATTTTTGATGAAGCAACATCTGCGCTTGATTCTGAAACGGAGAGGGCTATTCAAAAAGAATTAATGGCATTAGCTAAAAACCGTTCAACCTTGATCATTGCCCACCGCTTATCCACCATCATTTATGCAGATCAAATCTTGGTGATGGATGATGGCTGCATCATCGAAAGAGGTACCCATGATGAGCTCTTATCTTTGGGCGGTCGTTATAGTGACATGTGGCAAGCCCAACAATCTCAAACCAAGCTAATATCCTAGTATGGCCATTAAAAATACACCTCAATTTTTACGAGCTGCATTTGATGCGGCTTTGAAAACTGCTGACCCTCAAGTGATGTTGCCCGATGGTTTACGCAAGGTCTTCGGCACACCTTTAAAAGGACGCTGCTTGGTCGTGGGTGCCGGAAAGGCAGCGGCCTCCATGGCAGTGGCTTTAGAACAATATGCCCAAGATAACTGGCCTGAAGCAAAGCTTGAAGGTATGGTCATCACCCGTTACGGTCATGGTTTGTCAACCAAAGCCATTCAGGTGATTGAGGCGGGTCATCCAGTGCCCGATGAGGCAGGTCTTAATGGCGCTAAAGAAACTTTGCGTTTAATTAAAACCTTGCAGCCTGGCGACCAACTGATTGCGCTCATCTCAGGCGGTGGCTCGAGTCTTTTGACTTTGCCTGCCGCAGACTTAACTATTCAGGACTTACAGATCACCACTCAGGCTTTATTGATGTCAGGTGCGCCGATTGGTCAAATGAACATTGTGCGCAAGCACCTGTCTGCTATTTTGGGTGGTCATATGGCCAGAGAGGCTGCTGGTCGTGGCGCCAAAGTCGATGCCTTTTTGATTTCTGATGTGACTGGAGATCATCCGTCGAGTATTGCCAGCGGACCTTGTGCACCCGATGAATCGACATTTGCAGATGCACTTCAAATTCTTAAAGATTACGATTTGCTACAAGGGCAGATTCCAAAGGTCGTGACAGATTATTTACAGAATGGTCTTTTAGGTAAAAATCCTGAAACACCAAAATCAGGTGATCCTATTTTTAAGCAAATCAATAATCATCTTTTGGCCACCGCTCATTCGTGTTTGGAAGCCGCAGCCAAATATTGTGAATCCCAAAGTGTGCAGGCCGTTATTTTGGGAGATACCGTGATGGGAGAGGCCAAAGATGTTGCGTTGATGCAAGCAGCGCTAGCGCGTGAAATTTTTCTTCATGATCAACCTTTTAAAAAACCAGTGGCTCTTCTCTCAGGTGGAGAATGCACTGTGACAATTCCTCGTGAGGTTAAAGGCCGCGGAGGTCGCTGTAGCGAGTTTTTATTATCTTTGTATGTTGCCACTCCTGACCTTAGCACGCTGTCTGCGTTGGCTGCTGATACAGATGGCATTGATGGCAGTGAAAATAATGCTGGTGCATGGTTTGCATCAGAATCCAGAAAACTCATGAATAATGATCATCAATTTGCCAAAGATGGTTTAGCCAAGCATGACAGTTATGGGTTTTTTAAAGAGTTAGATACTTTGGTTCACACGGGTCCTACTTTGACGAATGTGAATGATTTTAGAATTTTGCTAATAGATAGTGAGTCTTGATACATGAGTTCAATCAATACAATTGAAATTACTCGTCCTGATGATTGGCATTTGCATATCAGAGATGGAGAAGTTCTAGCTGATCTACTGAAACACACAGCAAGCCAATTTGAGCGCGCCATCATCATGCCAAATTTAAAGCCACCTGTGACGACTGCAGAAATGGCCGCTGCTTATAAAAAACGTATCTTGGCGGCTTTGCCAGTTGGTAGTTCATTCACACCATTGATGGTTTTATATTTGACCGATAACACTTCTGCGGATGAAGTGAAAAAAGCTCATCAAGAGGGTGTGGTTGGTTTCAAACTATATCCTGCTGGTGCCACCACCAACAGTGATGCTGGTGTCACCGATATTAAAAAATGTGCCAAGGCTTTGGAAGCAATGGAAGCTTGCGGTATGCCCTTATTGATTCATGGGGAAGTGACGCACGCTGATGTTGATGTATTTGATCGTGAAGCAGTGTTTATCGATCAAGTATTAGAACCTTTAAGACAGTGCTACCCTGGTTTGAAAATTGTGTTTGAGCACATCACTACTAAGCAAGCAGCGCTATATGTTGAATCAGCAGACACTCAGCGTTTCGGTGCAATGGCTGCAACCATCACGCCGCAGCATTTACTCTACAACCGTAATGCAATTTTTACGGGTGGTATTCGCCCGCATTACTATTGCTTACCAATTTTGAAAAGAGAAGAACATCGCCAAGAATTGGTTCGCGTAGCAACTTCTGGAAACCCAAGATTCTTCTTGGGCACTGACAGTGCGCCACATGTCAAAGGCACCAAAGAAAATGCCTGTGGATGTGCTGGTTGTTATACGGCTTGGCATGCCATGCCTTTGTATGCAGAAGTTTTTGATCAAGCCAATGCTCTTGAGCGCTTAGAAGCATTTGCCAGCCACTTCGGCCCAGACTTTTATCGCTTGCCAAGGAACACAGGAAAGTTGATTTTGAAACGTCAGGCGCAACAAATACCGGATGAGTTCCCAATTGGCAGCAGCACAGTTGTGCCACTGCGAGCTGGTGAAAGCCTTGCTTGGACAATAGTCGGTTAGACTAGCGGGGCAGAGTCGGTAAGGCAACCGCTGCCTTGGTAACAAGGGGGAGGAAAGTCCGGACTCCATAGGACAGGGTGATGGCTAACAGCCATC
>JAGVCB010000096.1 GCA_020059445.1 Polynucleobacter sp.
AGATTAAGAGTTTTATGTTCATGGCTTCAAATAGATACATCCCTGGGACAGCTAGATTCAAACGAGTACAACCATCAGTCACTTAATGGTCATGCCACCAATGGAGTACATCATCCAACTTCAGAGCTTCTTCGATTAACAGAAAAACTCTCCCCTGCAGAGGTTGAAGTTTTAATTGACCTAGTAAAAATCTATATGAAAAAGAAAAATAAGTAATGAAATTATCTAAAGAGCGTACTTTATTGCTAGGTCAATATAAAGAAAATTTAAAGCAATTAATTAGCTCCATATTATCTAATCATATTTGGAGAAATAAGCTTTTTTTAGCAACTGTTGTTGTACCTACTGCACTATCAATGCTTTATTTTGGAGCCATAGCTTCTGATGTTTACATAACAGAGTCAAAGTTTGTGGTTCGCTCACCTCAAAAATCATCGCCTTTGTCAATTGGTGATGTATTTGGAAAAATTGGATTTTCAAAATCTGATGATGACTCATACAGTGTCCGCGACTACATCACATCACGTGACGCACTTAGTACCCTTAATCAAGAAATTAAGATAAAAGACATCTACTCTCAATCAAGTATTGATGTTTTTAACCGGTATCCAGGTCTTAAATTCTGGGACAACAGTTTAGAAAGATTCCATGGATATTACCAAGAGCACATTGGTGTTCAGGTCGATGGCAGCTCATCTATTTCCACTTTAACTGTCAGAGCGTATACAGCCGAAGATGCCGCTAAAATCAATCAACGCTTAGTGGATATGAGTGAAGCCTTGGTCAATAGACTCAATGAAAGAGCGAGACAGGATTTAATCAAAACTGCAAACAGTGAAGTTAGTATTGCTAAAAATAAATTAGAGACGAGTTCTCAAGAGCTCACCAAGCTGCGTAGTCAAAAAACCAATCATGAGCCTGAAAAACAAGTTTCTAAGTTACAAAGTCTGGCATTAGAGCGCGACTTTGCTGATAAGCAACTTGCAACTGCTCTAGCCTCCTTAGAGCAAGCAAGAACTGAAGCCCTCAGAAAACAACTCTATATTGAGCGCGTGGTGCAGGCCAGTCAACCTGATAAAGCGATGGAACCAAGAAGAATTAAAGGTATTTTTACAACCTTCATTTTGGGTTTGATCGCTTGGGGTGTATTGAGTTTGATGATTTCAGGCATTAAGGAGCATCACGCCTGATGAACATAAGCCAAACGTCCTCGACTAATCAGAAGATGAATGCCAAAAACTCTTCACTTAGAGCCTCTCTATCAATTCAGATGAGAGTGCTAGGCGCATTGTTAATGAGAGAAATCATCACTCGTTATGGTCGCCATAACGTTGGCTTCTTGTGGTTGTTCATAGAACCAATGATGTTTTCCATTGGCATCACTATTTTGTGGTCTTACACCTCGCATACCCAAGGAATCATTCCTGTTGCAGGATTTGCTTTAACTGGTTACTCAGCAATTGTTCTTTGGCGCAACATGGTTAGCCGTTTGGCCAACACCAGTTCAGCCAATCAAGGCTTGCTGTATCACAGTCAAGTGAGTGTCATGGACTTGATTTTATCGAGAGCTTTCTTGGAAGCAGCTGGTGTGACTGTGTCATTTATTGGCTTATCTTTTGCCTTCATTGCTTTAGATTTGATGTTTTTACCATCAGATCCCCTCAAAATAGCCTTTGCTTGGTTTTTACTCATTTGGTTTGTGATTGCGGCCGGCATGATCGCCGCCTATGCTGGCGAGACATCAGAAGTATTTGATCGTGTTTGGCATGTGATGATGTATTTGACACTGCCATTTACCGGTGCTTTTAGTATGGTTAGCTGGTTACCACCTGGTGTTCAAGAGATTCTCTTATGGTCCCCGATGGTTCATGCAGTTGAAATGCTGCGCGAAGGATACTTTGGCAATGGCGTGATTGCTATTTACTCCGTCTTTTATTTGATGAGCTGTAATTTAGTACTGACCTTAGTTGGACTAGTACTTATTCGAAAAATACGTCGTAATTTGGAAGAATCATAGAGGCCTATAGATGATTCGACTACATAACATTTCTAAGAAATTTGAAACCCAACAGGGTTGGCACACCATTTTTAGCGATGTTAATTTAACAATTAACAGGGGTGAGAAATTAGGCATTCTTGGACGCAATGGATCAGGGAAATCAACATTAATCAGAATTCTAGGTGGAATCACTATTCCCGATGAAGGTTTAGTAGAAAAAAACATGTCGATTTCCTGGCCTCTTGCATTCAGCGGAGGATTTCAAGGAAGCTTGACTGGGCTAGACAATGTCCGATTCATTTGCCGGCTCTATCAAGCTAATTACAAAGAAGTTTTAGAGTATGTGAAGGATTTTTCAGAGCTTGGTAGTTACTTGTCTGAACCTGTTAAGACTTATTCATCGGGTATGCGCGCACGTTTAGCTTTTGCACTAACTTTGGCAATTGATTTTGACTGCTTTTTAATTGATGAAGTTTTAGCTGTTGGAGATGATCGCTTCCGGGCGCGTTGTCATGAGGAATTATTTGTCAAACGTCATGATCGTTCAATGATTTTAGTTTCCCATCATCCCGAAACTATTCGTCATGTTTGCAATAAAGCTTGCGTTTTGAGCGATAAGCAACTTCATCATTTTGATAATTTAGATGCTGCCTATAGCTTCTACCAGGGGGCGCTGCAATAATGACATACATTAAACACGTACTCAAAAAACCATCTTTGGTATCGCTTATTTTGTTATCTATGAGTCTCAGTGGTTGCGGATCCCTTTTAAATAACTGGCTACCATCGGCTGGGCCAAGCTATAACGATGTCAGTGCTGCTAGCGTAGCCAATAATGATGCCAATCTGATCGAGCTCATCGACATGAGCTCTACAGTCACACAAAGACTACAAGCAAGCGATAAAAAACAACTATTCTCTGAAGTTTTTGCCACAAGTGCAACTCAAAGTTATGTTGCAAAGCCAGGTGACGTTTTAGAAATCAGTATATGGGAGGCCAGCCCAGCCCTGCTTTTCAGTGCTGGCCCAAGCATTACTGCCATTTCAGGCATTTCGAGCAATACAACTTCAAGAAATTCAACAATACCTGAGCAAATGGTCAATGCTCAAGGCATGATCAATATGCCATTTGCTGGCCCTTTGATGGTCAGCGGAAAAACAACCACTGAGATTGAAAAAATCATCACTGATGCCATCAAAGGAAAAGCCAACTATCCACAAGTGATGGTCAGAATGACAAGAAACACCACATCCAATGTAACGATTGTGGGTGAAGTGAGTAACAGTGTATTAATGCCTCTTACACCAAAAGGTGAAAGACTTTTAGATGCTATCGCAACAGCTGGCGGCGTTAAACAGCCCATTAATAAGATCACAATTCAACTTTCTAGAAATTCACAAGTACAAACAATTGCATTAGAAAAGGTGATACAGGATCCTAAACAAAACATACCCTTATTCCC
>JAGVCB010000163.1 GCA_020059445.1 Polynucleobacter sp.
GTCATCTCTACCCATTGACACACAGGGTGCCGAAGCACGCTTCAGGCAAGCGTTCGAGCGATTGAAGACTGGCAGCTCTCAGGTGATAGCGCTGGGATCGCAGGTGACCCAAAACAACATCGCCCGGGAGGCTGGTCGAGACCCCACTGCCCTTCGAAAGGCACGGTTTCCGGCGCTCATCCGAGAGATTCAAGCATATATTGAGCTTCATAAGAACGGAACCCTCACCGATACGAAGCTTGCCCAGAGGCGGCGGACTTTCAGGCGATCAGTTGAAGATCGATTGAAGGACGCGATTCTACAGCGCGACCAAGCTCAGTCCATCCTTTTAAGCGCCAATGTACGCATTTGTGAACTGAGCGAACAGGTACAGGACCTTCAGCGAAAATTAGATGAGCTAAGCCCACCTCCAATGAATTTTGGCCGCAGGTGAAGTGAATATTAAGCAGCAATGTTCACTACCTCGTTTATATTTATTTCAAAAACTTAAATATTCTAAATATTGGCATTTCTGAAGCGGATAGCTAAGCTCGCTAGTATTTGAAAGGCTCATGCTGAACAAGCAGTGATGCCTGAACACACTGTGTTTCTTTGGGCGCACATTACAAGTTGCATAGTAGGGCTAGCACCCAAAAGTTTACAAATGTGTAAAGTCCAAATTCACTTAAACGGTAGCAAGGTCATTGAGCGTAAAAAATGAATTACATATCTTGTTGCAAGCAGTACAGCCAATGTACTCTAGCAAAAAAGGTTGCCTGTTACAACTGGAGTGCTCTACGAGGATTGGTTAAAGTGGCAATCCGGTTGGACATGTAGAGTTACATAATCTTGCTACCTTTGATGGTAAAAATTAATAGTTCAAACCATCCAAACTGACATTCTCGGAAATTCAAAATTATCTCGAGCAAATTGCTGATTTCATCTCGAAACTAAACTAAATTATGGACTTCACCCGCTTTAATAGACACCAGATAAGGTCGAAATTAAAGAGGAGTGAAAGAAATGAGAGTATCCAGATTTACAGCGGAATTTAGAGCTGAAGCGATCAAACAAGTCATTGACCGAGGGCACAGCGTTGTTGATGTATCCAAACGTCTTGGGGTATCTGATAAAAGTTTGTATCTATGGCTAAAGCAAGCCAAAGAACCCAAGGGAGCTATCAGCAGTGATATTGCGACTTTAAAGTTAGAAGTGAGCCGATTGAAGGCCGAACTCAAACGCGCCAGCGAGGAGCGTGATATCTTAAAAAAGGCCGCCGCGTACTTTGCCAGAGCATCCGAGTGAGGTACGCATTCATGGCCGAGCACCAAAGCACGTTTCACCTGAGTAGCATGTGCAGAGTACTACAAGTACAGCGCAGCGGCTACTACGCTTGGCGAAACTGTCCACAGTCCCATCGTCAACAGGCCGACACAGCGCTCTTGGTGCACATCAAACAATCCTTTGAGGACAGCCATGGCATCTATGGCAGTCCACGGGTGCATCGAGATCTGCGCGAGGTTGGCATGCACTGCGGTCAAAAGCGGGTGGCCAGGCTAATGCATCAAGCCAATCTACGCTCAGTACGTGGCTACAAACGACCACGATACAAAGCTGGCAAGCCTGCCAGTACAGCACCGAACCTGCTGCAACGCCAGTTTACCTTTGACCACCCCGACCAAGCCTGGGTCACCGACATCACCTATATCCGTACTTATGAGGGGTGGCTGTACTTGGCTGTGGTCATTGATTTGTACTCTCGCATGGTGGTGGGTTGGTCAATGAAATCCACCATGACCACCGAGCTTGTATTGGATGCTTTGATGATGGCTTGCTGGCGCAGGCATCCTAACAACCCAGTGATCATCCATTCAGATCAAGGTAGTCAGTTTGGCAGTGACGACTTTAACCGTTGGTGCAAAGATAACGATTTAAGACCCAGCATGAGCCGGCGCGGTAATTGTTGGGACAATGCGGTTGCAGAATCATTCTTCAGCAGTTTAAAGAAGGAGCGAATCAAACGTCAAATTTATGCTTCAAGACAGGAAGCGAAATCAGACATATTTGACTACATTGAGGGTTTCTATAATCGAGTGCGACGGCACAGTCATCTTGACCAGCTGAGCCCGTTTGCGTTTGAACAACTTCAATTTGGAAGTTGATGTTTGTCTACAAAAGTGGGTGAAGTCCAAACAGGTGTGCGAGGACATGGGTAACACACATGATTTAGTTTAATTGAAGCAAGGATCGGCTAAATTTATCTGGCCAATCTTCGCCCAGCTGAAATAAATATCCCAAACCTGATCGGTTTGCTGACTGGCTCGTAAAGCTACTGAGTGGCCATAAAGAGACTTGCTGACCCTGACATTTTTACCTTTAAAGCTTAGCCAGCCTTCCTGATCAACCTTTCTCACCCAATCCCCATCTTGATACTCGATGGGCGCCAATATTGGATCGTAGATTCTCTGGCTGGTTTGGTAACGTTGCGAAGGCGTCTACATCTGAATCGCCTCATGTGGACGGTGATGGTTGTAGATTTGCCGCCAAGCGTCAAACTCCTGCTGTGTATGACTCATATCGAGCAAGTTCTTGCGAGTAATGAGTTCTGCCTTCAATGTGCGGTGAAACCGCTCATCTTTGCCGTTGGTCTGTGGATGCAAGGGACGGTTGTGTGAGAGCTGAACGCCTAAACGAATCAACCATACCCCCAATTGCGTCAAAGGACGACGGTTGTTTACTCGTGCCGCCACACCCCAAGGTGGCCCATTATCAGCA
>JAGVCB010000181.1 GCA_020059445.1 Polynucleobacter sp.
ACATTGCCAAAGACATTGCTCATGGCTTAGAGCTTGCCAGACAATCGATTGCTTCTGGCAAAGCAAAAGCCAAATTAGAAGAATTTATCAAAACCACGCAATCATTAGCGTAAGCTATTCACTTAAACACCAATAAAGCATCTATGAGCGATATTCTGAAACGTATTCTGGCGACCAAATTTGACGAAGTAGCCAAAGCTTCTTCTCAAGTGGCGATGCATGTGCTGAGAGCTGATGCAGAAGCCAGTATTCAGGCAGTTGGTTTAAAACCAAGAGGCTTTACTGCCAGCATTGAAGAAAAAATTGCTCAAGGTCACGCTGGCGTCATCACAGAAATTAAAAAGGCCAGTCCTAGCAAGGGTGTGTTTCGAGAAGACTTCAATCCAGCAGAAATTGCTCAGTCTTATGAAAAAAATGGGGCTGCTTGTTTATCAGTTTTAACGGATAAAGAATATTTTCAGGGATCAGCTCAATACTTGCGTGAAGCACGTCATGCTTGCAGCATCCCAGTATTGCGCAAAGACTTCTTGGTTGACCCTTATCAAGTCTATGAAGCACGTGCCATGGGTGCTGATGCCATTCTATTGATTGCAGCAGCTTTAGATGATGCGCAAATGAAAGACTTTGAAACCATTGCTCATGAACTCCAAATGGATGTGTTGGTCGAGGTTCATGACGCCTATGAACTAGAGCGTGCTTTGGTTCTTAAGACACCATTGCTAGGCATTAATAATCGCAATTTGCGCACATTTGAAGTCAGCTTAGAAACCACCCTTTCTTTACTGAAAGAAATCCCTCCAGAAAAACGTGTGGTCACAGAAAGTGGCATTCTCACCAGAGAAGATGTTGCCTTGATGCGCGCAGCAAAAGTGGATGCATTCTTAGTCGGCGAAGCATTCATGCGCCAAGATGATCCAGGCGAAGCTTTGGCAGCATTGTTCAAAGACTGAAACGACTGCGCTTAAGCTCTAAGGACTAAGCATTAAATACTTAGCTCAGACCACTGAATAGGCTTCAATCCTCTTTTCACTAAAAGCTCATTCGCTTTACTGAAGTGGCCACAGGATTTTTGATCACCTGGATAAATAAAAGGCTCTTTGGTTTTATACACACTCAGGCCAGATGGATGAGAAGCAGTTAGAATTTCTTGCGCAATGCCAGACTCCTGACTCGCTTGCACAACCAAAGCCTGTTTCTTTTGTGCGTGCGCACCCCACAACATCCAAATCAACGATTTTTTCTTGGCCAATTGATACAAAAGCACATCGGTTAATTCTTGCCAGCCCATCTGTGCATGAGACCCTGCCAGATTCAATTGAACGGTCAAAGTGGCATTCAACAAAAGAACGCCTTGCGAAGCCCAAGAACTTAAATCACCATGAGGAAGGGCCTGATAACCATCCAAGGCCAAAGCCTTGCTGATATTTCGCAAAGAACTTGGAAAAGCCCTCCAACCAGGTTTGATTTCTTTTGGAATAGAAAATGACAAACCCTGAGCCAAGCCAGGAGTTTGATAAGGATCTTGCCCCAAAATAATCACATGGGTTTTTTCAACGGATGTCTCTTTGAATGCGCGGAAAATATTTTCAAAAGCAGGTGCAATCTCTTCTGCATGCTCACCGTAAACCAAGGAGATTTGTTGCTCTAAAGATTGAAAGCGACCAGATGCTAATTCAGACTGAATTAATTCTGCCCAATCACTTGGCAATAAGTCTTGTATCGAAAATGATGGCATCAGGGAATCAGCAAATTAATTCAGCAATTTCAAAGCTCAACAATTACACAGATAAAGTGTATTGCTTAGGCTGAGAAGCCAACATGCTTTCTTTGGTCTTCGCTGGGCGCATGGTCAGAGCCAACTCTTTGTCATGGCGATACACCAATACTTTGACCGCTTGTGTTCTGGCTAACTTTTGAATCAAGGACAAGAGCAACTCTTCCAAACGAGAAGGCGTGACACGCTCACCATTGATCGATGCCAAATGATCGCCTGCTGACAAACCTGCTTCTTGAGCTAAGCCTCCATCCAAGACATGGCTCAGCCTGATCCAACCATTATTCACCGCAGTACGTATGCCCAATAATTGCTTAGCAACTTCTGCGCTCTCAGTAGCAGGGGCTTTCTTTAACTCAACTTTGACACCGACTTTTGGCAACAAGGTCTCAAAAGGAAAATCATCAACACCATCGATGTGATCACACTTGATTTGGGCCCAAATGCCCTTGAAGCCAGAACCAATAACAAACTCAATGGCGCGATCAAAGTCATCTTCAGCCATACCTATTTCAGTCAATTGGTACATTTGCCACAAATGTCGCATCACATCATCCAAGGATTGCTTTTGCTTGGTGTGCTCACGAATCTTCAAATCAAGGGCCAATGCCAACAAAGATCCTTTGGCGTAATAACTCACCACAGCATTGGGTGTGTTCTCATCCATCAAGTAATACTTGGTCCAGGCATCAAACGAACTCTCTGACAAACTTTGCTTGTGTCTGCCAGGTCCACGCAACACCATGTTCCAAGTTTTCTCAAGGCGCTTCACATAGGCCGCTAAATCGATTCTCTGGCTTCTGAACAACTGCAGATCATCGTAGTAACTGGTGAAGCCCTCAAACAACCAAAGCAGGCGTGTGTGATTTTTTTGATCCAACACATATGGATCAAATACTTTGGGCTTTACTCGCTTGACCATCCACGAATGGAAATATTCATGACTGCACAAACCAAGAAAATCTTCATAAGCTTCATGCTTTTGTAAATTTTGTCCAGGGTAAGGAAGGTCGGCACGTTTGCACAACAGCACCGTGCTGTCACGGTGCTCTAAGCCACCATAGCCATCACCCACCGCATTGACCATGAAACAATATTCTTTAAAAGGAGCACGCGGCTTCTCTGGCTCAAAAAAACTGATGTGGGCTTCACAAATTGCTTTTAAGTCCTTACTCAACTGTTGCGCATCAACATCATCCAACAAGCCTTGAATCACCATGCGGTGAGGTGTGCCATGAGCTTGCCATTCAATCACCTGGAACTCACCCATAGCCACTGGGTGATCAATCAAGGTATCGTAACTATCAGCTTGGTACACCCCAAAGCCTGATCGCTTGGTTTGCTTTTTTTGTTTTGCTTGTTTTGCTTGTTTTGCTTGTTTTGTTTGATTACTTTCTTTAATCGGCAAAGTGGTTTGCACAGACCAACGAGTATTCAATGCTGGATCTTTTGGCTCGAGCAGCTCTAGTTCACAGTCAAGGTCGTTAAAGCCCAATACTTGCAAGCACAAACTGCTGGCATTAAAAAAGGCTCTTTCTTGATCCAGGTAAGCTGCTCTCACAGAAGTATCAAAGGCATACACCTGATACCTCACCTCCACATCATGCTTCGCCTTCAATTGCCATGTGTGACTGTCAATTTTGATCAGCTTAATTGGCTTAGTTGGCTTAATAGATTTGGCAGAAACTATTTCAGTAGCAGTGATAGATTCAAGATGTTTTGAAAAATCTCGAATCATGTAACTGCCTGGAATCCAAGCCGGCAATTGCAACTCAATCAAACCTTGACCAGCAATTTCGCCAGGGATTTGCATCACAACATCAAAGCGATGAGCGCGCCAATCATCACACCCAATCACATACTTGATGGATGGAGTCGATTGCTTTTTTGAAACTGCGCTCGTTTTGCTGTTGCTAACTTTTGGCATTTATTTCAATCACTTTAATTTTTTCTCAATTTGCGCGATGGGTACAGCACCATTCACGCGCGTGCCATCGGTGAAGAACATCGCTGGAGTTCCAGTCACGCCCAACTTTCTGGCCAAGGCCGTGTTGCGCTCCAATGGATTGCCGCAATCAGTTTTACCAGTGGGGGCCTGGTTATTGATCATCCAATCACTCCAAGCTTTGACCTTGTCTGATGAACACCATATTTGCTGAGACTTGGTGAGTGAGTCAGCAGACAACATAGGCACCAAAAATGTATAAATTGTCACGTTATCTAACTGCTGAAATCCTTTTTCTAAACGCTTGCAAAAGCCGCAGTTAGGATCTGCAAAAACGGCCACTTGACGTGCGCCCTTGCCTCGAACCACCTTGATGGCATCGTTCAAAGGTAAATCTGCCCAACGTATGCGATTCAAATCATTGCTGCGTTGCTCTGTGAGATTTGTGCCGGTTTTTAAATCAACCACTTCTCCCTGAATCAAATAACGCGCGCTGGCATCGGTGTAAACAATGTCTCTACCAATCGTCACTTCATATAAACCCGCCACTGGCGTGGTGCGCACCGCATCCACCTTGGCGCGCTCGCCCAATTGTTTTTGCATTTCTGTCTTGATCTTGGCCTCAGCGTTGCCCTGCGCAGCCACTGAAAAACTCAATAACATGGATGCGGCGCCCATGACACAAAAAAGATGAATTGTTTTAAATAGTTTCATAAGTTTTCCAATAAATTAAATTGATGATGATTGATTAAGCCAAAGCCTGCTTGATCAGTTGTCTCTTTAAAAAATGACTGCGATTCACCAGCTTCATGCCTAAATTTCTGATAGTTTTGATATGACCTGCTTCATGAGCAAAAAGTTTTTGCAAACGATCGGTGGTGAACAGTAAAGCATCAGTATCACCATGTCGCGCACGCTCATGCCTTCTTAATAAAACAGTGTCATCAAAAGCTCTGAAGGCTTCTTTATTTTCTAAAATATCTGCTAGGCTTGCCACATCTCTCAGGCCCAAGTTAAGTCCTTGCCCGGCCAATGGATGCATCACATGCGC
>JAGVCB010000015.1 GCA_020059445.1 Polynucleobacter sp.
CAACCCCACCACCCTCATTACCAAAGACCCAAGCATGGGGTTCTAGTAACTCTTCACCCAAATCATAAAGATCTTGATCGGCCATCAAGCTGGTTGCAATCAAAGGTAATTTGATTTTCTCGCGAACGGTATTCAAGGACCATGCTTCAAAAATCTTCAAATGACGATGAGCTCCCATCGCAGCTCTTAATACTTTTGGTGACCAAGCTTGTGCCGTACCTTTTAAACACACCACATAACTTAAGCCCGCTGCCGCAGCCGTTCTCATCATTGAACCAACATTGCCCGCATCTTGAACGCCATCCAAAATCAATACGTCCTTGCTTTGCGTTAGAGGAAATGTGTGATTGGGGATTTTTACGCAGGCCATGATGGGCGGTGCATTTTCTAAATCAGATATCTTCTTCCAAAGGGCATCATCCAGGATGTAAAGATCCGTGTTTGGCACCACTGCTAATTGCATATCAATCACGGCAGCAATTTCTGCTTGCTGCATGCCTGATTCAGTTGTAAATAATTCCACCAAATCCTCAGAGCCCAACCACGCTTGCGCCAGGTGAACCCCTTCCAATACCGCTAGACCAAGCTCTTGTCTGGTCTTATTGGCTTTGACTCCTCCTTCAAGCAAGACTTTGAGCCTCTTGATCAAAGGGTTATCGGCAGAACTTAAATGTTTAGCATCTTTCATAGGAGCCTAGTTTCCCCTAAGTTGCTTTTGGTTTCAATCACCAATCGCACAGGACCAAATGTTTTACGATGCTCTGGACATGGCCCATGAAGTTTTAGAGACTCAAGATGAACAGGTGTTGGATAACCCATGTGTTGATTAAAGCCATAAACAGGATAAGCCTCATGCAAGGCTTGCATGTCTCGATCTCTGGTGACCTTTGCTAAGATAGATGCAGCTGAAATAGCGGCCACCTTGGTATCACCCTTCACAATGGCCTCCATCGAGATATTGACTTTGGGACAACGGTTACCATCAATCAATGCCCTATCAGGCAAACGACCCAAAGTTTTCTCTAAGCCCTCTATAGCGCGTTTCATGGCCAGCATTGTGGCTTGCAAAATATTGATTGAATCAATTTCTATCGCACTGGCTTCAGCAATGCACCAAGCTTTTGAATCTCTGATGATGATGTCATACAGCTCATCGCGAACTTTGGCAGTGAGCTTTTTTGAATCTTTTAATCCAGTGATTGGTTTTGCTGGATCCAGCACCACTGCAGCTGCAACCACAGAACCAGCTAAGGGGCCTCGACCCGCTTCATCCACCCCACAGGTCCACTCATAAAGTGGGTTGGGAGCATTCCAATCAGTCATTGATGACTTCCGCTATGACTTTGGTTACCAAGGTCCCTGTTGGCATCAGCAAAGACTGATGCATCTCATTAAAACGTTCTTTTAAACGCGCCACTTTCTGCGGCTTATCGAGCCAATTCAGGGTGGCTGTTGCTAAAGCTTGTGGTGTGGCTGCTTCTTGCAATAGCTCTGGAACAATGAATTCTTGAGCCAAGATATTTGGTAATCCAACGTAGGGTAAATAAGCCTGACGTTTCATGATCCAAGCCGTGATAGCTGGGACCTTATAAGAAATCACCATTGGCTTTTTCCACAATGCCGCCTCTAAGGTAGCTGTACCACTGGCAATTAAAACCACATCAGCAGCCTCTAATGCCACACTTGCCTGACCGTCCAACAAGTGCAAAGTGATGCCTGGGTGTTGCTCTAAGAGTTTGTCTGCCATGGCTTGAATGGCAGGCTTTAAAGTTGGCGTTGCCACCGGCACCACGAATTCAATACCTTGCTTGTATTGAATGAACATCTGCCCTATGGCATCAAAAAATCCTGGGCCAATCAAATTGATCTCTGATTGGCGGCTACCTGGTAAAACTGCCACCAAAGCATGACTTGCTTTAATCTTTAATTTTTCTTTAGCACCAGCTGAATCAGGCACCATCGGAATACTGGACGCCAAAGGATGACCGACATAGGTTGCCTTGATGCCAGCTTTTTCATAAATAGCAGTCTCAAAAGGAAAGATGCACAGCATGTGATCCACAGACTCTTTGATGCCTTTGATGCGACCACCTCTCCATGCCCAAATAGACGGGCTGATGAAATGAATGGTTGGAATGCCTGCGGCCTTGAGTTTCTTTTCAACGCCTAAATTAAAGTCTGGCGCATCAATACCCAAAAAAGCTTTTGGCGGATGCTTGCTTAACTCATTGATCAAGGCGCTTCTGACTGAAAGTATCGCCGGTAATTGCTTAATGGCCTCAACATAACCACGCACGGCCAAAGTTTCCATCGGCCAAAGTGCTTCAAATCCAGTGGCCACCATTTTGGGGCCACCAATACCTCGAGTCTTAAGTCCTGCTAAATCTGAAGATTCTTGAATGGCTCGCAGAACACTCGCAGCGAGCATATCCCCTGATGGCTCTCCAGCCACACATGCAAGATATGCGTCTTCTGTCAAATGATTAGCGGGCAATGCCGCGCTGTGAAGCGGCGATAAAGTC
>JAGVCB010000024.1 GCA_020059445.1 Polynucleobacter sp.
ATGAGCCAAGAAGGCTGCAAAACTTTGACCAGCCGTACCGTTCAATTGAATATGAATCGTGTCATCAGGCAAACCTTCGTGACCATAACGCTTAGCGACTTCGCCAGACAACATCGCACCAGCCGTGCGGTTCACGTTCTTGATTGGTTGAATGAATGACACTCGCTCGCCTTTTTCTAAGGCAGCTTTTGATTTTTCAATCAATGAATGATCCAAGGCTGTTGTTAAACCATGGTCTTGAGTTTCAACTTGGAACTTAGGCACGCTTGCTGGAACATTTGGGGCTTGGAAGATCTTTGAGAAATCCAAACCGCGTGCTTTCCAGTGCTCAATGCTCTTCTTGGTATCCAAGAGCTCTGTGTGACCGATTAAATCGTCAAATTTACGGATACCTAACTGCGCCATGATTTCACGAGCTTCTTCGGCAATGAAGAAGAAGAAATTCACAACGTGCTCTGGCTTACCTGAAAACTTCTTACGCAACTCTGGGTCTTGGGTTGCCACACCAACTGGACAAGTATTCAAATGACACTTGCGCATCATGATGCAACCTTCAACCACCAATGGTGCAGTGGCGAAACCAAATTCATCAGCACCCAATAGAGCTCCAATCACCACGTCGCGACCGGTCTTCATTTGTCCGTCTGCTTGAACGCGAATACGGCTGCGCAAACCATTCAACACCAAGGTTTGCTGGGTTTCAGCAAGACCCAATTCCCATGGGCTACCAGCATGCTTGATAGATGATAATGGTGATGCACCTGTGCCGCCATCATGACCAGCGATCACAACGTGATCCGCTTTTGCCTTAGCAACACCGGCAGCAACCGTACCAACACCCACTTCAGAAACCAACTTCACTGAAATATCAGCTTTGCTGTTGACGTTTTTCAAATCATGGATCAATTGAGCCAAATCTTCAATTGAGTAAATGTCATGGTGCGGAGGAGGAGAAATCAAACCCACACCCGGTACTGAATAACGTAACTTACCGATGTAATCAGATACTTTGCTACCAGGCAGCTGACCGCCTTCACCAGGCTTTGCACCTTGAGCCATCTTGATCTGAATTTGATCAGCCGATGTTAAGTACTCCGCAGTTACACCAAAACGTCCTGAAGCAACCTGCTTGATCTTAGAACGCAATGAATCGCCATCACTCAATGGAATATTTGCTTCGATCACGTCATCGCCAAGGATGCTGGCCAAAGTTTCACCATTCTTAATAGCAATACCTTTTAGTTCATTACGATAACGTTTGTTATCTTCGCCACCTTCACCAGTGTTTGACTTACCACCAATGCGGTTCATCGCGATGGCCAAGGTTGCATGAGCTTCAGTAGAAATAGAACCCAAAGACATCGCGCCTGTTGCAAAGCGCTTCACGATTTCTTTAGCTGATTCAACTTCATCCAAAGGAATCGCTTTATTAGGATCAATCTTGAACTCAAACAAACCACGCAATGTCATATGACGCTTGGTTTGATCATTGATGATGTTGGCATACTCTTTGTAAGTTTGGTAGCCACCTTTTTCTGGACCTTGACGTGTTGAGTGCTGCAACTTTGCGATGGAGTCTGGTGTCCACATGTGGTCTTCACCACGAATACGGAAGGCGTACTCACCACCAGCGTCCAACATATTAGTGAGTGTTGGATCGTTACCAAACGCCAAGCTGTGCATCTTCAATGCTTCTTCAGCAACTTCAAAAATACCAATACCACCCACATTCGACGCAGTACCTTTGAAATATTTGTCGATCAACTCTTTGTTCAAACCAATGGCTTCAAAAATTTGTGAGCCGGTATAAGACATGTAAGTTGAGATGCCCATTTTCGACATCACTTTTTGCAAGCCCTTGCCCACTGCTTTGGTGAAGTTCTTAACAACTTTCTCAGCGGATAAGTCACCCTTCAAACCTTTGGCCATATCGACCAAAGTTTCCATTGCCAAGTACGGATGAACTGCTTCAGCTCCGTAACCAGCCAACAAGGCGAAGTGATGAGTCTCGCGCGCACTGCCAGTTTCAACCACCAAACCAGTGCTTGTACGCAAACCTTTATCAACCAAATGTTGATGAATAGCTGAGGTTGCCAACAAGGCAGGAATCGCAACGTGATCAGCAGCTACTTGACGATCGCTGATAATCAAAATGTTGTAACCAGAGTGAACCGCATCTACTGCTTCGGCACAAAGTGATGCAAGACGTGCCTCAACACCATCTTTACCCCATGCAGATGGATAGCAAATATCCAATTCATATGAACGGAACTTGCCACCGGTGTAGTGTTCAATGTGACGAACTTTGGCGATGTCATCAAAATCTAAAATTGGTTGTGACACTTCCAAGCGCATCGGTGGATTGATGTTGTTGGTGTCTAACAAATTTGGCTTAGGTCCCACAAATGAAACCAAAGACATCACCATGTTTTCACGGATAGGATCGATTGGTGGGTTGGTTACCTGTGCAAATAACTGCTTGAAGTAGTTGTACAAAGGTTTGTTCTTATTAGATAGAACTGCTAATGGGCTGTCGTTACCCATTGAACCAATCGCTTCTTCACCTGATGAAGCCATCGGCGCCATCAAGAACTTCAAATCTTCTTGTGTATAACCAAAGGCCTGCTGACGATCAAGCAAGTTTGCAGCAGGACGAATATTCTGCGCATCTTGTTTCACATCTTCAGATGACACTTCAATTTCATCAAGCTTGATACGCACCGCTTCAATCCAGCTCTTGTATGGCTTGGCTTTTGCTAGTGCATCTTTCAACTCAACGTCATCGATGATGCGACCTTGTTCCATATCGATCAAGAACATCTTGCCTGGCTGCAAACGCCATTTTTTAACAACTTTGTTTTCTGGGAAAGTTAATACGCCTGCCTCTGAAGCCATGATGACCAAGTCATCATCTGTCACGTAATAACGCGCTGGACGTAAACCGTTTCGATCCAGAGTTGCACCAATCTGACGACCATCAGTAAAAGCAATCGCTGCAGGACCATCCCATGGCTCCATCATCGCTGCGTGGTATTCATAGAATGCGCGACGGTTGTCATCCATCAATGTGTGCTGTTCCCACGCTTCAGGAATCATCATCATCATGGCGTGTGCCATTGGATAACCGGCCATCACGAGCAACTCTAAACAGTTATCAAAACTGGCTGTGTCTGACTGACCCGGATAAATCAATGGCCATAATTTTTGTAAATCATCGCCAAGCACAGGTGAGCTGATCGCTCCTGTTCGTGCGTTGATCCAGTTAACGTTTCCCTTAACGGTGTTGATTTCTCCGTTGTGAGCAATCATGCGGTATGGGTGAGCCAATTCCCATGCAGGGAATGTGTTTGTTGAAAAGCGCTGATGTACTAATGCCAACGCTGATACCACTCTTGAATCTTTTAAGTCTTCGTAATAGGCGCCCACTTGGTTTGCCAATAGAAGACCTTTGTAGACCACTGTTCTGGCTGACATAGAAGTCACGAAATATTCTTTGCCATGCTGCAGCTGTAATGCTTGAATCGCGTGACTACCTGTTTTTCTGATGACATATAACTTGCGCTCTAACGCGTCGGTTGTCATGATGTCGCGACCACGGCCAATAAAAATTTGACGAATCACTGGCTCAGTTTTTCTGACGGTTGGTGACATCGGCATGTTGGCATCCACTGGTACATCTCTCCAACCGAGAACTTCTTGACCTTCAATGCGAACTGTTCTTTCTAGTTCTTGTTCACAAGCCAAACGTGATGCACTTTCCTTAGGCATGAACACCATACCAACACCGTACTCACCGGCTGGTGGCAAATTCACACCTTGCTTGGCCATTTCTTCACGATAAAACTGATCAGGAATTTGGATCAAGATACCGGCGCCGTCACCCATCAAAGGATCTGCACCTACCGCACCACGGTGATCGATGTTCTCAAGAATCTTTAAGCCTTGAGAAACGATGTCATGGCTCTTATGGCCTTTGATGTGGGCAACGAAACCAACGCCACATGCGTCGTGTTCATTGACGGGGTCATAAAGACCTTGCGCTTCAGGGCGCAATGAAGGAGTAGTAGTCACAGATATTTCCTTGATAAATAACAATGGATGTCTTTTGTTAAAGACTTTGCCCCCGACATACCGAGGTTTTCGACAACTATAGGGGATTACCCATGGGCAAGCAATAAAAATAATTGGTGTCTGTCACTAATTATTTATTAACCAGCTATCCAAATAAATTAATTAGGGACATAGTCACTTAAAATGTGGGCATTTATGCACCAAATTATGGCAAATGTCATACTTTTAGATCTTTTTGGGTCTGCCCGCCGCTCTAGGCTGTAAAGGTCTAGTAGTTTTCTGCATCAATTGTTTTAGGAATAAATCGCTTGCCAGTGGCCACCCATAACTTAAGTGTTTACTTACTTTCTCAATTTCATGGAGACTTAATTGCTCTAAAACAAATGTTTTCCAAGCCATTTGACGCTCAAATGGGGTGTTGGCAATCGCCCAATAGGACGGATGGTCCGCAATCCAAGGGATTGTTTCAGAGCCAACGTGATGTCGGTAACTAGACCATGTCCATTCTTCAGGTTTTTGAACCAATCCAGCTCTCACTGGATTTTGCTCAATGTATTTTTGAACCAGCAAAAAATATGCGTCAGGGTCAATCAAGCAGGATTTGAATCTGCCTTCCCAAACAGTGCCACTTGAACCATGCGTTTGATTGAATAATTGTGCATAACGACGCCCAATAGATTGCATGACTTTTGATGCGCTCAAAGTTGTTTTGGGTGTGGCCAAAATATGCACATGATTGGGCATCAATGCATAGGCATGAATGGCCAACTCATATTCTCTGGCAGCCTCTTTGAGCCACTCAAGATAAGATTTTTTTTCTTCATCGGTCGTAAAAATATCTTGAGAGTTATGACCCTTGACCATCATGTGAAGCGGATAACCAGGAAGGACAACTCTTTGAAGTCTGGCCATTTAAGCAGTCAACTTATGAAATTCTTTATTTGCAAAACGATCTGTCATGCCAGCAATGTAATGCGATATGCGGCGCTGCAAATCATCCTCAGATCTAAAACCCTCCGGTAAGTCTTGAGGGAATTGCTGGTAGTGAGCAAACAATACTTTAACCATGTTGGCTGCTTCACTTGTGACTGATTGAACTTGTGGGTGGCGATACAAGTTTTTGAAAAGAAATTTTTTCATGGCACCTGCTTGCTCACGCATGTTTGTAGAAAAACCAAGTATGGGTGAGCTTTGTCGCACATCGTCAATGGTGCTTGGCGCAAACTCTTCCAGACGTCGTTGAGTTTCTTTCACCAAATCATCGACCAGCACGTGAATGATGTGTCTGATGACTTCATAGATCAAACGGCGGCCAGTTAAATCGGGGAAAGAATGTTTCACTCGATCATGCTGCTCTTGCCATAAGGCAACTTCTGAGAGTTGCTGAATATTCAACAAACCTGAACGAATACCATCGTCAATGTCATGATTGTTGTAAGCGATCTCATCAGCAAAATTAGCCA
>JAGVCB010000019.1 GCA_020059445.1 Polynucleobacter sp.
CTTTAATCCAAAGAAACAAGCCGATGATCATGACTCCGACAGTTCCTACAGATCAATCTGGCTTTGATGCCATTTCTCTATAAATCAGAAATTTTTTCATCAAATAAATTTTATTTCAATTGAAGAAAATATAAATGGCTTATTGATTTATAAAAAAGACTATTTCTTTGGATTCAGGTGACTCGATCCCCAGATTTCAAACTGACGCTTCATATCGCTGGCCTCAGCTTCAATGGTGTCCTCCTCAATGCCGGGACAATCAGTTGGAATCTCTTTTTTAGATTCATCAGCCACTTTTTGTTGCGCTGCCGTTTGCGCAGATTTGCCATCCCATGCAAATGGATTCTTAAAGATTGGTGGGTCAGGCAAACAATCGTACTTATAGATAGGTGGCCAACCATCATCCACTGGTTGGAAAGAAATCGTTTTTTGGAAGATCAGAGGTTTTCCGGTAGGTATTGGGGGAAGAGGAGGCATGTTTTCAATCGCTTGCCTTGCTAACCTCTCGGCAACGGGAGATGTGGACCAAAGAGTCTCTAATTTTGAAAGTTTGCCGTTAGGTGCAATTTCAATGTGAAAGCGAACCATGCCTTGATCGGGGCCCTCAATAGATCGACCCATCATGCTACGCACTTGTTGACCCCAATTGTGCCGATAGCGCTTACTATTCTTGAGAGTGTAGGTGGATGCCTTTTGCCACTCTTCAGCCGAAGGTGCGGGTGGCGCATCCATGTACGCCAACTTCTTTTCTTCAGGCGCTTCTCTTTGAGTACTTAAAACCAGCGTCTGATCATCAGGTTTCTTTTCTTCTTTCTTGTTTTCTTTCTTATCCTCAGGCTCAAGTTTGACTTGTACGATTTCTTCAAGAGGTTTAGGTTTGATCGGATTGATTCCCTGGTAATTCAACCCAACAAATGCCAAAACCACATGAAGCGCAATTGATAGATAGACTGCTAACCAAAAGCTAGAAAGTTTTTGAGGAAGAGTCAGTTTCAATTGAGTTATATGCCTTTGTGACGAATATCTACGGATGGTTAGAGCATATATCAATATGCGCAGTATTGGAGATTTTAACCCCCAACAGTTATGTTTTTTGACTAACTTAAGAGGTAGGGTTGCCGTTATCTTTAATTCTTTCACCCTTGATGTACATCAACATTAATTAACTCAGCTCTAACTACACTGATTGATATTAAAAGTGTATGAGAGGAAAGTATGAGGATGTCTAAAAAAGCTGTTGCTGTATTACTCGGTTCATTGATCAGTGTGAATGCATATTCTGCTGATTTATTTGTTACTGTGAATAGTCATAACCCTGTGACTCAGGGTGCTGCAATGGTTCTAGCCACTCAAGCTCTTCAGCAAAAAAACCAAGTCAGGGTTTTATTGTGCGGTGAAGCTGGAGACATAGCTCTGAAGTCAAAAGAACAGGTGAAGTTGAAGCCAAAAAATATCAGTGCGCAGCAAATGATGCAAGGCTTAATGAAATCAGGAGTTGTTGTTGAGGTGTGCGCTTTATACCTACCAAATTCTGGAAAACAGATCAGTGATTTGACTGATGGTGTAAAAGCTGCGAACCCTTCTGATATTGCTAAGCACATGACTTCTGCCGAAGTCAGAATTCTTTCGTTCTAATTTAGGGGTTAAATATGAAAAAAGTATTAGCCATCTTATTGATGACGACCAGCAGTTTGGCTTTTTCAGCAGAGCCACCTAAAGATCCAAGTCGTCAAATCTCTTGGGGTTTGTATTTGGATTCTAAGGAAGCGCATGCAATGAAAACATCTGCAGTAGGATCTAAAGTCTTATTCGTCGATGTTAGAGACCCTGTTGAAATCATGTTCACCGGTTTTACAGATGTGGTTGATATCAATATTCCTTTTATGATCAATAACCGTCAAAAGTGGAACTCCAAGAAAAATGTCTTTGCGATGGAGGTTAATCAACAGTTTGAGCCCTTGATTGCAGAAGCATTAAAAAAGCAACAGTTAAGCAAAGATGACCCAATCATTTTAATGTGCCGTTCTGGAGGTGAGCGCGGTGCACCGAGTGCCAAAGCGCTTGAGAACAAGGGCTATAAAAATGTTTATGTTGTTGTTGATGGATTTGAAGGCGACACAGTCAAGACTGGCGATAAGAAAAACTTCCGCCTGGTCAATGGCTGGAAGAACTCAAACCTACCTTGGGGTTATAAGTTAAATAAAGCAAAAATGTATCAAGAGTAATCAAATTAACCACGACCATTAGGAGTCATCATGAAAGCAAACGTAGGCGGTATTGATCAAATATTAAGAATCGTTGTGGGCATTGCCCTCATCATTGCAGCTGGTACAGGTCTTTTAGGAGTATGGGCTTGGATTGGGGTGATTCCTCTGGCAACCGGCTTGATGAGATTCTGCCCTCTTTACCCAATTCTTGGGATCAGTTCTTGCGCTAAAAAATAAACAGGGTAAGAGAAGCAAGTTGTTTCAGTCGTAAAAGACTGGGCCTAAATAACGGAGATACTTAGATAATTTATTAAGTATCTCCGTTTTTTCAAGGGTTTACGAGAGCTGAAAAAAATCCCATAAATGTTTATCCTAAGCGTTCTTTACTAGGAGAGCGTTATGAAGCAATTGATCAAACTAATCACAGCCATGTCATTCGTGATTTTCTCAGGGCATGCTTTTTCAGAAACAAAAATTGTGTATCACGTGAACGAAGGTGTTCAACAGGCCAGTCGCGCCATTGGCAATATTCGTAATCACTTGAATGCTGATCCAAAAGCAAAAATTGTGGTGGTCACACACGGTCCTGGCATCGACTTCTTACTTGAAGGCGCTGAGAACATGGCAGGTTCAAAGTTTGCCGCATCGATCGGCGACTTGGTGAGCAAGGGTGTTGAGTTCAGAGTGTGTAACAACACATTGGTTTCAAGAAAAATTCCTAAAGAGCAAGTGATCATGGAAGCCAAGATTGTTCCATCAGGTGTTGCAGAGGTTTCTAACTTGCAAGCCAAAGAGCGTTACGCTTACTTGAAACCTTAATTGAATGAAGAGTTATCAGTAATAAAAGTAAATAAATTAAATCCACAAAACAATAAAGGCCGCATAGCGGCCTTTATTGTTTATTACTTAGTTACTACTTAATTACTACTAGCTTGTGATTTAGTTTCTGATCACTTGGCAGAATCAATGATCTGATTCAGTGTTGCGCTAGGGCGCATCACTTGCTCAAGCTTCTTAAGATCTGGCTTGTAGTAACCGCCGATGTCAGCAGGCTTGCCTTGAACAGCTGACAGCTCAGCAACAATCTTCTCTTCATTGTCTTTTAACTGCTTCGCTAATGAGCTGAAGTGAGTTTGTAGTTCTTTGTCTTCTGTTTGAGCAGCCAAAGCTTGTGCCCAATACAGCGCCAAGTAGAACTGGCTACCGCGGTTATCGAGTTCACCGGTGCGTGATGAAGGAGACTTTCTGTTCTCAAGCAATTGACCTGTGGCTTCGTCCAAAGTCTTGGCCAAAATCTTTGCTTTAGGATTGTTCTTCTTGATACCCACATCTTCGATTGAAACTGCCAAGGCCAAGAACTCGCCCAATGAATCCCAACGCAAGTGATTCTCTTCAACCAATTGCTTAACGTGCTTAGGAGCTGAACCACCGGCACCAGTTTCAAACAAGCCACCGCCGTTCATCAAAGGCACCACCGACAACATCTTGGCTGAAGTACCTAATTCAAGAATCGGGAACAAGTCTGTTAAGTAGTCACGCAAAATATTACCTGTGACAGAAATCGTGTCTTTGCCACGAATGATGCGCTCC
>JAGVCB010000169.1 GCA_020059445.1 Polynucleobacter sp.
AGGAGGTCTTGCAAAAGTTAGCAGAAAACTATCCTTTGCCTGCCAGAATCTTGGACTACAGAAGCTTGGCCAAGTTGCAATCAACGTACATTGAAAAATTGCCAAGAATGGTCAACCCCAAGACTGGCAGGGTTCACACGAACTATTCTCAGGCAGTGGCTGTGACTGGGCGTTTGGCTTCAAGTGAGCCAAATTTGCAAAATATTCCAGTGCGAACAGAAGAAGGCAGAAAGATTCGAGAAGCCTTTATTGCTAAACCTGGATCAGTAATGGTGTCGGCTGACTACTCTCAGATTGAATTGCGCATCATGGCTCACATTGCCGAAGATGAGAGCTTGTTAAAAGCGTTTGCAGCAGGTGAAGACATTCATAAAGCCACCGCCGCTGAAATGTTCCATGTGGCTCTTGACCAAGTTAGTTCAGAGCAAAGGCGTTATGCCAAGGTGATCAACTTTGGTTTGATCTATGGCATGAGCGCTTTTGGTTTGGCAGGTAATTTGGGTATCGAACGCTCAGCCGCTCAACAATACATTGACACTTATTTTGCAAGGTATCCGGGTGTGGCTGATTACATGGCCAGTACCAGGGTGCGCGCCAAGGAAATGGGATATGTGGAAACTGTTTTTGGGCGTCGTTTGTGGTTGCCTGAAATTCGAAGTGCCAATGGTATGCGTCGCCAGGGAGCAGAAAGGGCGGCTATCAATGCTCCAATGCAAGGAACTGCGGCAGATTTAATTAAATTGGCAATGATTGCGGTTCAGGATTGGATAGAGGAAAATCTCATGAAAACATGTATGCTTTTGCAAGTTCATGATGAATTAGTGCTTGAGGTGCCTGAGTCTGAGCTTGAATTAGTGAAGGAAAATTTACCAAAACTGATGACAGGTGTTGCATCCTTAAAAGTACCGTTATTGGTTGAGGTTGGAGTTGGTTCTAATTGGGAAGAAGCCCATTAATAAATAATGGCCCAAGAAAATAATGACTAGAGGAGAATGCTGTGGACAAGAATTTAATCAAAGAAGCAGAGTCACTATTAAATAGTACTGGCATTGATCGCCGTAGTTTTTTAAAGACCGGGGCGGTTGCAACTGTTGGCTTGGGATATGTTGCTGCTGCTGAACCAGTGTTAGCCCAGGCTATTCAAACAAATTTTGACGGCATTGATGCGCAAGAAGTGATGTTCACTTCTAAAGGTTTTGATGTTCCTGCTTATGTGGCAAGACCAAAGAAGGCGTCTAAAAATGGTTTGCCTGTGGTTTTTGTGATCAGTGAGATTTTTGGCGTCCATGAATACATCGCTGATGTGGCAAGAAGATTTGCCAAGATGGGTTATTTGGCGATTGCTCCTGAGTTATTTGTTAGAGCAGGGGATCCAAATACATTGGGCACCATGGCTGAAATCTTGAAAGAGATTGTTGGTAAAACATCCGATGAGCAGGTGATGTCTGACTTGCAAGCCGGCATTGATTGGGCTGGAAAAAATGGTGGTGACGTGAAACGCGTTGGTATCACTGGTTTTTGTTGGGGTGGTCGCATCACATGGTTAGCTTGTGCGCAAATCCCGCAAATGCGTGCTGGTGTGGCTTGGTATGGTCGAGTGATTGGAGATAAAACTCCTAATAACCCATTACACCCAGTAGACCTAGCGGCGCAAATGAAAGCGCCTGTGCTTGGTTTGTATGGTGGTGCAGACACCGGTATTTCTTTAGAGAGCGTTGATCAAATGAAGCAGGCTTTGGCTGCAGCTAAAACCAATAAAGCTGCGCAAGCATCTCGTTTTGAAATTTACCCAGACGCACCTCATGCTTTCCATGCTGATTACCGAGCCACTTACCGTGAAGGCCCAGCAAAAGATGGTTGGGATAAGACCTTGGCCTGGTTTAAGCAACAAGGGGTTGTATGACATTGTTTTGGATCATCCTAGCCACCACGGTGGCTGGGGTTTTGAGTATTGCTGCAGCAGCCAGCTTGTCTTTGACAGTTCTATCCAGAATGGTCAATAAGATGGTTAGCCTATCGGTCGGTGTTTTATTAGCGACGGCTTTGTTACATTCTTTGCCAGAAGCTTTCATGACGCCTGGCGCTGATGTTTCTTCTTTGTTCATTGCATTGCTCGCAGGATTGTTGGGCTTCTTTATTCTGGAAAAGGCTGCTCTTTTAAGACACAGTCATCATCACGAGCACGATGGTCATGGCCATCATCATGGTCATGACGCTGAGTCTGCTGGTAAAAGTGGTTGGGTCATTTTGTTGGGTGACGGCCTACACAATTTTGCCGATGGTATTTTGATTGCTGCCGCATTTTTGGTAGACCCACAAATTGGAGTCTTGACTGCCGTTGCTATTGCCTTGCATGAAATACCGCAAGAGGTTGGAGATTTCATTGTTTTGTTGAATGCCGGGTTTAGTAAAGCAAAAGCTTTGCTCTATAACTTCATTTCTAGCATGATGGCTGTGCTTGGCGGAGTCCTTGGATATTTCTTTTTAGACAGTGCAGAAGCATTGATTCCATATGTCATCGTTTTAGCTTCTAGTAGTTTCATTTATATCGCTGTGAGCGATTTGATGCCGCAGATGCACAGACGACCAAAATTCAAAGAATCACTCGAGCAAATCTTTTTGATTGTTTTTGGAGTTGTTTTAGTTTTATTTATTTCAGAGCTGAGTCATTTGGGCCATAGCCATTAAGATCACGGTCATTGAGATCACAGTCTCAATGACCAATCTTTGCATAGTCAGTTAATTAATCGAGTTACTTCTCAATCGGACGAGCAGCATCTGCACACCACTCACTCCAGCTACCTGGATAAATCATGGATGATTTCAAGCCAGCCAATTCCATGGCAAACATATTGTGGCATGCTGTAATGCCCGAGCCGCATTGATGAATGATGGATTCGCTCGGTATTGCACCTAGCAAGTCTTTGAACTCTTTTGCTAAGACATAAGGCGATTTAAATTGGCCATTGGTATCTAAGTTGTTTTTGAAGAAACGATTGATTGCACCTGGGATGTGGCCACCAATAGGGTCAAGCGTTTCATTCTCTCCACGAAAGCGATCGGCTGAGCGTGCATCCAGAACAACAAAATTTTTGCTGGATAGGTTCTCAAGAATGTCAGACACGAAAAGAGCATCCATGTATGCGATTGCTCTATCAGTGGTCGATGTTGCAGGAGTATTCGGTCTTGGATTATCTGTTTTCTCACTGGTGAAGCCAGCAGCCAACCAAGAGGCATAACCAGTGTTGAGCAATCGAACATGGTTATGACCTGTGGCTCTTAACATCCACCACATTCTGACTGCGTACATGCAAGACTGGTTGTCGTAAATGACGATATTGCTATCTTTTGTGATACCAAGGCTGGCACATGTTTTGATCCATTGCTCAATGGTGGGTAATGGGTGTCTGCCATTCTGACCATTTTTTTCAGAGGCCAAATCATGATCGACATCAACATAGATCGCAGATGGAATATGTCCCTCTAAGTAAGATTCATAACCAGCTTTAGGATTCGTTAAATCAAAACGGCAATCAAATAATAAAAATTCTTTACCTGAATCCAAATCTTTCTTTAACTCAGCAGCTTCAATCAATAACATGATGAATCCTTTACTTGTATGACATCGCTTTTCTGTACCACTCGTGGAAGTGTTGCATGCCGTCTTCCATGGGGCTTTGGTAGGGTCCCACTTCATTCACACCACGATCAAGCAGGGCTTTCCTACCTTGATCCATGCGTTCTGCAATTTCATCATCTTCGATACATGTTTCCATGTAAGCAGCTCTTTCTGCTTCAATGAACTCACGCTCAAATAATGCAAGCTCTTCTGGGTAATAAAACTCAACGATGTTTCTAGTTTTATTGACCCCCATTGGTTGCAGGGTTGAGACACACAAAACGCCTGGGTACCACTCCACCATGATGTTGGGGTAATAAGTTAACCAGATGGCGCCATGCTTTGGCATTTTTTCTGGATGAGCTTTCAGAACTGCTTCGTGCCAACGTTGATAGGTTGGTGAGCCAGCATGTTTCAATTGATTTTTAATGCCAACCGTTTGAACGCTGTACCAGTCTCCAAATTGCCAAGATAAATCTTCGCAAGAAACAAATTTACCCAAACCCGGGTGGAATGGTTCAACGTGATAGTCCTCTAGATACACTTCAATGAATGTTTTCCAGTTGTAATTGCATTCATGAACTTCGACGTGATCCAACATGTATCCAGAAAAGTCCAAATCTTTTGAAATACCCATGTTCACCAAATCAGAGTGAACATCTCTTGGACCTTCAAATAAAAGACCTTGCCAATTTTGCAAAGGACTCTTGCCTAAATTCAAGCAAGGCTGATCATCAAAGTGTGGGGCACCCAGTAAAGTCCCATCTGTCTTGTAGGTCCAGCGGTGTAATGGGCAAACGATGTTATCAACGTGGCCTCGTCCGTTGAGCATGATGGCTTGACGGTGGCGGCACACATTGGAAAGTAATTCAATACCTTGGTCATTACGGATCAAGACGCGACCTTCATTCTCTGCGCTCAAGGTTTGGTAGTCACCAATTTCTGGCACCATCAGTTCGTGACCGACGTAACCAGGCCCCTGCTTAAAAAGCAGGTCAATTTCCCTTTGATACAGTTCTGCATCAAAGTAAGCCGATACTGGCAGTTGTAGCTTGGACTGCGCAAGATGCTGCGCGCTAGCTAGATTAGTCATTCTTCCCACCCCCGAAAAAAGTCAGCCGAAGCTAAGCGGAATAACCAATCCAACCATCGACGGGTCGATATTGGATAGGGAAAAAGATTATAACCGTGCCTAAAGCCTTAAAATCGGTGAGTGAATTGTTTTTTATCAAATAAGAGGGATTTTTATGCCTAAAAAGATTGGCGCTGAGGTTGCTTCTGCTTCCTCCACTTCCTTGAATGCTGATCTCCGTTATGAAGACGCGGTATCTGAGCTCGAGGGTTTGATCGCGACCATGGAGTCGGGCAAGTTAAGTCTTGAAGATACCTTGACTGCATATAAGCGTGGCGCCGAATTGTTAAAGCATTGCCAACATGTTTTAGAGCAGGTTGAGCAACAAGTGAAGATGGTTCAGGGTTAAGAGTTAAGGATTAAGGAATAGTTTGAAGCTGAGTGATTCAACTTCTTTGTGGTTGCAGCGTTCAACAGAACGTGTGGATCAGGCCATTCAAAAATCTTTTGACGATCAGCTATCGCCTTCATCAAGTCTTAAGGCTGCCATGCACTACGCAGCAACCGGCGGCGGTAAAAGAGTCCGTCCCTTATTGATATATGCAACAGCTAGTCTTGCAGGTAAAGAACTGGATCAAGTAGCCGGGATTGATGCTTGTGCAGTGGCTGTGGAGTTATTTCACACATATTCATTGGTTCATGATGATTTGCCATGCATGGATAACGATGATTTACGTCGTGGCAGGCTAACCGTTCACAAAGCCTTTGATGAGGCCAGCGCTTTATTAGTTGGTGATGCTTTGCAAACCATGGCTTTTCAATTGATTGCCCAAAGCACACTCAATGATGCTCAAAAAGTACAAGTGATCACAAGCCTCAGCTTGGCCGGTGGTATGGCTGGCATGGCCGGTGGTCAAGCGATTGATTTGGCCAGCGTTGGAAAGCAACTAAAACAAAATGAACTTGAATTGATGCACTGTTTAAAAACCGGAGCGCTTTTAAGAACTTCCGTGCAAATTGGTGCGATTGCAGTTAATTTTAATGAGCAAGAAAAAAAATCCTTGGATGTTTTTGCCAGTGCTTTGGGTTTGGCTTTTCAGGTGGTGGACGATGTTTTGGACGCGAGTTCAGACAGTCAAACTTTGGGTAAAACTGCCGGAAAAGATGCGGCCGCCAATAAACCAACATTTGTTTCTTTGATGGGTTTGAACGGCGCAAGAGAATTTGCAAGACAATTGTACGAAGAAGCCCTCAATAGTCTTTGCATTTGG